>CBEULQ010000272.1:0-4610 GCA_965543975.1 uncultured Desulfocucumis sp.
CTTTCATTCAATTTTGTGCCTTGAGCACAGCGAAAGGAATGACACTTAAAATGAATAAAAAAATTGGCGTTATTGGAACCGGAAGGTTAGGCGGAATGTTGATTAGGGCAATGATCAATCAAATAGGAATTCTGCCCAGTCAGATATATATTAATAATCGTTCCCGACAAAAGATAAATCATTTAAAAGATGAGTTTGGAGATATTGCCCTTGTGGAAAGCAATAAAGAATTGCTTTTAAAATCAGACTGGATATTTCTTTGTGTAAAGCCTATGGATCTGCCGGATTTGTTAAAGGAAATCGGAACTGAATTCCCCAAAAATAAAATTATTATTTCTACTTTAGTGGTTCCGCCACTGAAGGAATTGGAAAAACTGATAAGAGGCAAACTGGTGAGAATCTATCCGGGCATAACACACAGTACCGGACATGGCGTTACCCTCATAGCCTTTGGCAGGGAAACCACCATGAACGAAAAGCAAGAACTAACAGCTTTTTTCAGTTCACTGGGAAAAATATATGAGGTGCCGGAGGATCATTTCCGGTGTTATGGAGACATTACAAGCTGCGGACCGGCCTTCATGGCTTACATGACCGGAACCTTGGCTGAAATTGCCGCAGAGAACAACGCTGACGCCGGTATTGCCGTGGCAATGGCCCTGGAAACCATGCTGGGCACAGCCTTGTTTATGGAAAAGCAGGGGCTTTCTTTCGACCAATTGGTTAATGAAGTAGCCGCCCCCGGTGGTACCACGGAGGAAGGAATTAAAGTATTAAAAGAAAGGCTGCCTCAGATCATCAGGGAGGTTTTTGAAGCGACCCGTTCCAAGCAACAAACTGTTTTTACCAAGGTTATGGGCCGGCTTGATTGATAATTAGTACCCTATGCAATCAAAGCTGAATAAAACAGCTTTTTTCTTTTTGTCATGATTTGCCGGCCTCATACCGCCCAGGCGGGGCGGGCATGAAATATATACAGGTGTTTAATGTGAATGTATACATGTCGATCTTTGTCTAATCATGAAGGAATTTTATCAAATTTATAGAATGTTTTGCATTGCAACTATACATCCGGGAGGGATATATATGACCGATCAGGAATGGAAAGTAATAATTAACACAGCGAGAACAATGAAAGCTCTACATGGTCCGGAAGTGGTTGTAACTGTTTCAGACCTTGAGAAATTCCTTTATTATGCTCCCGGCAATACATTAGACCTCGGTATAAAACCAGGCGACCCTATAAAACAGGGAAGTTTGACAGAGCAGGTTTTAAAATCAAAACAACGGGTTGTGGCAAAAGTAGACAGCAAACTATACGGCGTTGCATATTTAGGTATGGGCGCCCCTATTCATGATAATAACGGACAGATTGTCGGCTGCATGCTGGTGCTTACCCCTACAACAACACAGGACTCCTTATTGGAAGACGCCGCAAAACTTGAATCAGCAATGGAGGTAATCAGCCAGACATCCACTGGTTTATCTGCTGCCTCACAGCAATTAGCGGCCACTGCTACAAATTTGTCCGCCCAGTCACAGTCCATAACCGAAAATGTAAAAAAGACTGACGTTGTATTAAACCTGATAAGAGAAGTGGCCTCACAAACCCACCTTCTCGGCTTAAATGCCGCCATTGAAGCCGCCAGGGCCGGTGATAGCGGCCGGGGTTTTAACGTAGTAGCGGAAGAGATTAGAAAATTGGCTAGCAGAACCAATGGTTCCGTTAAAGAAATAGCTGATATCCTAAGAACGGTGAGCCTGGCTGTCAGTGAGTTGAGTGAGCAGATATTCCAAATAGCAGCTGTTTCCGAGGAACAATCAGCCTCGGTGGAAGAAATAGCTAACACCATTCAAGAAATTACCTTTATGGCTACAGAATTAAAAACTATTGCTAAACAGTTAACATCATAAATGGTTAATATTTAGGTATTCAGAATTCAGGAGTCAGTATTCAGAATAAATATTTTGCCTTAATAGTACCTGACAACCTGCTGAAAGATAACCCCCATCAAGATCAAACCTGATGGGGGTCATTCATTGGCCTGGCGCAATTTGGAGGAATTATATTCCCATGATGGCGACTTCGTCCCGGTCAAGACGGTGCCTGATGTGCTCAATCTGCCGGCGCAGTTCCACATCCTCCCCGGCGGCCCTTTCAACCTGCCGCAACAGGTCGATGGTCCTGCGCAGCATGGAGAATATGTCCCCTTCCTGCAGGCTGCTCCGGGCCATTAGTTCCTCAAAGGTGGCGCCGTCATACCAGGCGGAAGACAGGGGTCCGGGGATATGCGACCAAATGCAGAAATTCTCAGGAACTCCCCTTTTATAAAGATATTTGCGCAGTTCCTCCACGTGGTCCAGTTTAATAAGACCCGGCTCCACATATTCTTCCCGGCCTGGTATGTAGTCCACCCCGGACAGTATAGCCACCACTTCCTGGGGCGTCTTGTCCCGTATATAACCATTGAATATCAGTTCCGTCACCAGTATTTCCTGCACGTGAAGATGCAGGGCAAAAAGCCCCCTGGGTAACAATTCCCTGCCGTCCACGTAATCCAGTGCCTCCAGCAGGTCCCACATGTTATTGAACTCCATCTCAAAATCCCGGGAATGACGGTCCAACATCTTTAGACGCCTGGTTAGCCGGGTCCTTTTCTCCGTGTAAAGGTCCTGCTTTTTACGCGCATCCACACACAGGTGGTGCTGACATTTTTTTTGGGCCACCTTGAGTATGGCCCTAATTTCCTCCCGACGCTCCCTGGAGCCGGGCCGTCCTCTTTTTCTCCGGCGGCTTAAAGAACGCAGTTCGTTCTTTAATTTTGCCCTCAACAAAAAGCAGGAAGGCTGGTATATATTCTCGCAGAAACAGTTTCCCAACTCCGCATTTTTTCCTTCCAGCGCCTCCAGTTCACCCTTTAGACGCCTGCTTTCCCTGTTGTTCTGGTACGCCGCCAGGTTTTGCTCCAGAAACCTATTTATCTCCTCGTCGGTTTTCCAGTAGAGAAGACTCAGCACCGTGTTTGGAGATATGGTCAGACGGCCTCTGACCGGCTCCACTTCGTCTTCCTTGTAAAATCCCGTTTGTTCCGGAAAGCGGTCGTCAATTCTGATATAGACATGGCCAATGGGATCAAATCCCCTCCGGCCGGCCCTGCCCGCCATTTGGTAAAACTCCCGGTTCAACAGGCCCCGGAACTCACGGCCGTCCCATTTACGGCATGAATCGAATACGGTGCTGGCGGCCGGGAAGTTGACGCCCACCGCAAAAGTTTCGGTACAAAACAATACGTATATCAACCTGGATTCGTAAAGCCTTTCAACCAGATCCTTCAGTGCCGGGGACATGCCCGCATGGTGATAGCCAATACCCTGAACCAGAATCTGTTTAAGATTATGCCTGCGGTGACCAAACAAACCTGCATTCTGGGCTTCCGCATCCCTGATGGTTTGAGCGACCTTTTCCTTTTCACCTGGCAGAAGAAAATCCCACTCCCTGCTGATTTCTTCCGCCAGCAACTCGGTTTTGCCCCTGCCGAAGGCGAAATACAGTGCCGGCAGGTGATCCTGGATGGAATATACAACTTCCGAAGCTGAAGGTTTACCCCCTGATTTAGCCATAAACACCACCGTCAACATGTCTCATGGTATTCATATTACGACCTGCGACCTCTCTTCTCGTAGTCTCCCGCCGCACCCGCCAAATCGGATTCTGTCCAGCGGCCTTTGCGTCTTTCCGCTTTTTCCTTGATATACTCATGAGCTTCTTCTTCCCCCAAAACATCTCCCTCGACGGAAATCCAGCCCAACTTCAGAGGTACGGCCCGTCGCCTCTCTTCAATAATCTTAACTGTGCGTCCCCTGATATCGGCGATCCAGTTAGCTATTTCACGGACGTTGGGAACCGTGGCCGACAGCCCCACTATTCGCATGTGCACAGGAGCGAATATTATGCTTTCCTCCCAGGCTGTTCCCCTTTCGGCATCGTCAAGGTAATGCACTTCATCAAAAATTACGTGGGTGGTTTGATCCAACATCTCCGGGTTGGCAAAGCACCAGTTGCGAAAAATCTCTGTTGTCATCACCAGAAGAGGCGCTCCCTCGTTGATGGATAAATCCCCAGTTATTAGTCCTACTTTTTCTTTGCCGTACTGGGCTACAAAATCGCGGTATTTTTGGTTGGAAAGAGCTTTTATAGGAGAAGTGTAAACTGCCCCCTTCCCGGAAGAAATGACCTTCTCCAGCAGTTTTTCTGCTATCAGGGTCTTGCCGGTGCCGGTAGGGGCGGCCACCAGCACGTCATATCCGGCCAGCAAGGATTCAATGGCTTCCACCTGGAAAGGATCAAGTTCCAGGGGTCCTGACGGGAGAGGCTGCACTCGGTCCCGCCGGAAGACTCTCCTTTTACGCTTCTGCGGAGCCCTCTCTGCGCTTTTGGACAAAAGATATTCTCCTTTCGGTAACGCCTACATTATAGAATTATACACCAAAATAAGGTATTTGAGTCAGCTTACTTTAATAAGCCAATTTTTAACATATTAAAAATTTATTAAAATTTGTTATTGGAAAAAACCCTTTAGGTTATATAATAGAGTAAAACCCGCGGTAAT
>CBEULQ010000273.1:0-4600 GCA_965543975.1 uncultured Desulfocucumis sp.
GACGATAATCGGCGAGGAAAACATACAACTTCTGGCAGCATACGGGCATCAATATATTATCGGTCTTGAGCTCAGATTTAACCGGGAAGTCGAGCGGATTCAAGGTGAAATGCGCGCTCCCGGGGAAACCTTCAATTACCTGAGCGACAACCTGGCATACAAGGAAATCATTATAAGAAACACCCGTTACATTATATGTATCGATACCCACAAGGCGGCGGCAAAGAAGAAATTAATCGACAACAGATTAAATTCCATTGAAAAGGAATTACTGCAGATAAAAAAATGGGTATCCGAAAAATTTGGCGCAAATGCCCGGGCTAATTTCTACAAAGCCAGCGGTATTTTAAAAAATACGTATTGTAAACGTTATTTTGACTGCTGGTATGATGAGAAGACTTACCAGTTCGACTACGAAAGAAAAATCGATATCATTGATCGGGACAAAGCATACGCCGGCAAGTTTATCCTAAAAACAAATAATATGGAGCTAACTTCCCCGGAAATCATCAATTCGTATTTGAACTACAGAAAGGCCAGGAATGAAATCAAGCTGATTAAAAATTATGAACCGTTCCCGGAGGAGAGCTGGGAAAAAAGGATTAAAGGTCATGTATTCATATTCATGCTGGCTTACCTGGTGGAAAAAACCCTAGAGCACATTTTAGTCAACAACGGCATGTCCATTAGCGCTTCAAAAGCGCTGGCCATGCTGGAGGATATCAAGGTAACTGTTAACCGGCTGAACAATTCAGAAATAAAGTCTATTACCCCTGCTTATGAACCCCAGCAAAAAATACTGAAAGCACTGGGCATCAAACAACTTCACAGTATGCTGGATGGTAATTAAATAAAGTTGAGGACATTCCTTCTTGATATTGTTAAAAAGTTAAGCAGTATTGATAACGTAAGAGATGTATACTCTTTCATTAAAGGAGGTTTTATCATGGAAAAAAAAATTAGAGATATTATTATATCTGCGGAAGAATACCTGGCCATATCCGCAGACGCCAGCCTGAAGGAAGCGGTTACCCTCGTAGAAAAATCTTTTTGCCCCGATAAAGGCAAGCCATGTACTGGCCACTCCACACTGCTGGTCTATGACAACAACATGCTTGTTGGCTTCCTTGGCCTGGACGATATTTTAAAAGCAGTGGAACCCCAGTACCTTAAAGGTAAAACATATAGGGGCTGGAGCATCGACACGGCCTGGGCAGTACCGGTATTCTGGGAAGGTTTGTTTACAGACCGCACATATGAAGCCGTCGACAGGAAGGTAAGGGATATTATGACCGGAGTTGAATTTCAGGTCAACCCTGAGGATACACTGATAAAGGCTGTTTACGGCATGGGTAAGCATAAAACCTTTATACTTCCTGTGATTGATGAAAGCCGGGTGGTCGGGATTGTTCGCAGCATGGAGGTTTTCCATGAAATATGCGAACTGGTATCATGCGAGGATGCACCTGTATATTCCCTGGACAGTATAATTAAGACAAAAAAAACCGCCTCCGGTTCAACCACAGCTGAGCAAAAATAGAGTAACTCATAAAACCAGAAAGATTGAACAGCATTATCTCGCTTACAGGCTGTATGACCCCCTCCCCAAAGGTCGGGGATCAACAGGCTGTATAGCTCGAAATATTGTTGCTCATTCTCAAACAGCAAATTGTGTACTTTCAGACTAATGCATAATTTCACATAAATATGTCTGATATTCTATGGTATGTTAAATAAATAACATCAATTAAATAGGCTACTTTCATTGATATAGCCCCCCCCTGCCCGACGGTCAACGATTTCTTATTAGAAATATTATATCTGGCATACTTTATGCTATAACCAGTACTAAAGTTTCTGATATTATCCACAGGGGGGGTATAAAAATGGGTCTGCCTCAAAAACAAAGCGAAAGCGTTAATCAATCTAAGCAGGAAAGAATAGTCAGGGATTTAATGAAACCTCTGGAGTTTTTCTCAACAGTATCGGCGGACACAAATGTAAAAAACGCTGTTTATATATTGAAGAATTCGTCAGCAAACGATCGGATAGCAACGCACCTGCTGGTTTTTGAAAACAAAACCCTCATCGGTATAGTGGGCACCAGGGAGCTGCTTAGCGCCATCGAACCACCTAATATTGAAGAAAAGTGGTACCGTGGATGGAATATATCAGCATGGGCGCGACCAGTATTTTTATCGGGGCTGTTCACAAGCAGGTGCTTGGAAATAGCCGAAAAACCTGTCCGGGACATTATCCGTCCAATAACAACAACACTGAACGAAAATAGCAGCCTTAGTGAAGCCGCCTACCAGCTGTATAAAAGCAATCGAAACGCACTCCCCGTGGTCAGCAACGGCCTGGTAATCGGGCTTCTAAGAGGTATTGACTTGGTGGGGGAAATGAGCCAGATTATGGAAAAATAATGTTTTTCCATAAAACCGGTGGCCGGGGATTACGCCCTTGCCACCGGTTATATGTTGGCAGGCAAATCGGGGTTCCGTGGAATCTAATATTGGAAATTTTAGCCGCCGTATAAATTTATCAATAAGCAATATGCAGGATTTACATTTTTTTTGGAGAAAATAATGACGGGAGGTGAGACGGTGTCCGTAATAGAAAAGGCTTTTGAAATGTGCTATGAACTGGGTAAAACCATATCCCAAACCGAAGAATATAAGAGATTTAAAGAATCAGAATATAAATTGCTTCACGACCAGGAAGCACGTTCTCTGATTGAAAATCTTCAGGTTCTTCAAGTGGAACAACAGAAAAAGAAGCTGGCGGGAATGGATATAACCGAAGAGGAAGAAAAGAAACTTAAAGACATGGAAAGGCTGGCCCTGGAGAATCCCACTGTAAAGGTTTCGCACTACTGCAACAGCAAATTCCAGGAGCTTATGCAGGCTATCAGCAAAAAAATAAAAGAAGGAATAACCAGCACAGAAGAAAAATAATCCGGCGACGAGCCGGTTTTTTTTCCTTAAAACCCCCCATGCCTGGTAGAAATAAAAAAAAAATGACCTCCCGAGAGGTCTAATAAACAAAACAATCTCTATAATTGTGGCTTTGAGAAAATAAATTTTTGTTTGATCTACTTGCCTACACCCAGCGGAGCCAGGGCCTCGTATGGTGAAACAACAATGTGTTTCAAGCCTGCAACCGCCGGGGGCAAACCAAAGGCAATGGCCATTAACTGGGTTACAAATAATGTGGGCAAGGCAAAATTGGTTTTATGGTTTTGATTAATCATGCCCTGAAAAGCATCAAGGCTCATCTGGCACATGGGACAGGCTGTCACCAGCATGCTGGCGCCATTAGCCGCCGCCGACTCAAGAATCTCTTTGCTGCGGTCCAGCACAATCTCGGTCTGGGCAAGTGCGTGAGTACCGCCGCAGCACCTGGCCTTCATGGGGAAGGGTACTGCAGTGGCGCCCAGCGCCTCAATCAGTTGGTCCAGCAGTACCGGCCTCTCCGGGTCGTCATACTCCCAGGGCAGTGCCCGGACTGTCTGGCAGCCCACGTACCCGGCCACTTTCAAGCCGGTTAGCGGTTTTTTCACCATGGCTTTTATTTTTTCCAGCCCCACGTCATTTACCAGCACATCCGTAATCTGACGCACCCTGAGTGTACCGTTATATTTCAGACCGCCCGCCGCCAGCGCTTCATTGGCCATTTGGGCAAAATGGGGGTCCTCCTTAAAACGCTTGTTGGTAAGTGCCATATTCATATAGCAGGAGCTGCACGCCACCAGCACATCCTGTCCCTTAGCCTCGGCTATGGCAAGATTTCTGGCAGTCATCACCTGCTGGGTAAATTCGCCCACCACGCCTGAAACCTCGGCGGCCCCGCAGCAATTCCAGTCCGGAATTTCCTCCAGGTGCACGCCCAGCGCCTCGGCAACCGCCTCCGTAGCTTTCAGGTAAAAAAGAGCCGGGCCCTCCATGGAACAACCAGGATATACACTATAGCGCATTACTTGGCCTCCTTTTCCTGCAGGGCCTGCGCCCGCTGTATAATCTTCTGCAACTCTTTCAGGCCCTTGATCTTACGCGGCGGAACTAAAGGTACACGACCATGCTTGAGCATACCCATGCCCATATCCTTAAATCCCAGAGATAGAGCTTTTTTAATTTCGCCCAGGCCCCGCTTGAGGAAAAAACGGGCCGTGACGCCGCCATCAAACATACGGCCCCGGCTATAGGCTTCCTGCCAGAAGGCCTGATGAAAAGCAGCCTGCGGATAATCAACATAACCCTGCTTGATGGCCAAGGCTTTAAAATCATGCATGACGTCCACTAGGGGAATGCCCCTGGGGCAACGTACCTTGCACATGCAGCAGGCAGTGCACATCCACATGGTGTTGGAACGCATAAATTCTTCTTTTTTGCCGGCTCTAATCAGGTTAAAAAGCCTGCGGGGTGAGTAGTCCATTATCTGTCTGGTTGCGCAGGAAACGGCGCACATTCCGCACTGCATGCAGATTTTAACGTAATGGCCGTTTTCCAGGGAGTATATTTCCTTTGCAAAAGTATTGTCGTATTTGATTGGCGCAGAGGAAATTTTCTTATCTACCATCCATTTATCTCCTTTGGCCTCA
>CBEULQ010000274.1:0-4594 GCA_965543975.1 uncultured Desulfocucumis sp.
ATTTCATTAACTATTTAACTTTAATATTAATATTCCTTCTTATTAGCCCAACAACCGGCATAATACTTAAACCTGCCAGCAAAACCAACCCGCAGTAGCCAAACATAGGATATAGAATTTTTACCAGGAAGGAAAATTTTAACGAAGCCAAGGGTAATATTATTATTGCCAATCCAACAATAGTTAATCTATAGCTTTTGCTGCCCGGAACGGAAAGCCTGGCCGCAAAACCGTGCGCGTCCGCCACCGCAGTGGTGAGTATGGCTATCCATATCAGCGCTACCATAAAACCCTTAAACACTCCGGGAAGAAATGAAGCCATATACAATATTGGTATCTCATAGCCTGTTATTCCAGGGAAAAAATTAATCTCCGAGACAGTCACCAACAATATGCACAGTGCCAGTACCGCACCACCGGCTGCTGCCCCCAACACACCTTCTTTTAAACTAACATTTTTACCAAGAGAAGACATGACTGCCACCGGAACGATCATATTATAGGAAACGTAAAGAATCGCATCCCAGACAAATCCGGCCTCCCGGGTATTTATCACATGCCCGGCACCGTTATCCAATGGCTTTATTAACAACGCAGCCAGACACAATAGTGTAATGGCGCATATTTTTACCGGTACAAGAATAACATTGGCCCCAACAAATCCCTTTATGCCCTTAAATAAAACTACACAGCTAAAAAGAGCCGTGCTTAGTACGCCCCAATGTTGAGGAAAGCCCAGGTGTTCCGAGAAAACAGCTCCGCTGCCGGCCAGCATGACAGCAAATCCACCGGGTAGCATTATTAGGCTTAGCATGTCAATTAATTTTGCCAGCTTTACCCCCAGAATACTACGAAGAACCACAAGGTAATTCCGGGCGCCCAGTGACACAGACAAATACATAATCAATATACCGAGGTAAATAAACAATCCCCCGGCCAAAACCGCACCCAGTATTCCAATTTCTCCGTGTTTAGCAAAAAATTGCATTATTTCCTGACCGGAGGCAAACCCGGCGCCAATGACCCCACCAACATATACCATGGCTACTTTAAAAATTGAGCGCAGATATACAACCCCCCCAAAAAAAGGTATGGGGACAACTTCAAATATTTTTAAATCCATGCTTTTATACCTTTTCATGAAGGAATGTCCCCAACCATATGCTTATGCCCGGCGGAAAATTTTATCCGGTTTTTAAGCTGGAAATGAATAAATCATATTCTTGATGGAAATAAATATACTTATATTGGTAATTACAGGGGGAGTGTCAGTGAATGTATTGAACACCGCTGAAAGTGAATTACATCCTGCTAAGACCAGAATTCACATGGAAGATCCGCTGGCCGTAGCCAAATTCAGCTGGGACCTGGCCAAGCGTATGGATAGAGACGGTGTAACCTGCGGCGATCATATTGTACTGCTATGTATCGGAACCGACCGTTCCACCGGGGATTGCCTCGGACCGTTGATAGGAACAAAATTAAATTCCTGCCAACAAAAATATTTCAAGGTATACGGAACACTGGACCAACCGGTGCATGCCAGCAATTTAAATAAAAAGTTAGAAGAAATATTGAAAAAGTATGAGAATGCTTATATTATCGCGGTAGATGCCTGCCTGGGCAGCATGGAAAATGTAGGGTGTGTAAATATAGGTGACGGTGCCCTGCAACCGGGAGCCGGCGTAAACAAAAGTTTGCCGCCAGTGGGGAATTTGCATATCACAGGGGTGGTAAACGTTGGAGGATATCTTGAGTACATGGTTTTGCAGAACACCAGGTTAAACATAGTTATGAAAATGGCGGATTTAATTGTGGACGGTTTGTTAAGAACGGTATCTCAGTACAGCCTAATGGAAACCCGGGGTATTTAATGAACCCCGGGTTTCAGTTGCTTTTATCTCGCTTACAGGCTGCTCGAAATAATAAGGTCAGGGGACACACCTCTCTATTACAGCATATCTTTAGGGTCGGAGGAATGTCCCCAACGAATGTCAGGGGACATTCCTCCTTTTGGAGCATGGCTTTGGAAACAAAGCAATGTCCACAACGTATGAAATTTCTGCTAACGGAGTAAGAAAATTCGAGGCTTACTTATAGGCCGCTACCCCATTCTTTTTTAGAAATGCAATTACATTACTTGCCGGTATAATAAAACCAATGCCCTCATATCCCATCATCTTGCTTACCACTATACCAATCACCTCACCTTTCTCATTAAACGCAGGACCTCCGCTATTACCGGGATTAACATGAGCGTCGGTCTGAAAAAGGTTTTCACGCTCAGTGCTGCTGATCTGTCCCTGGGTAAATGTATCGGCCAACCCTCCCGGGGCTCCCATTATACCTACATGATCACCTTGAACGGCATCGTGTCTGGCAAAGGTTAAAATTTCTTTTGGTGTGTAACCTTCGACTTTCAGCAAAGCAAGATCCGGATTATCTGAAATAGCAACAACTTTGGCTATCCGGTTATCGGTTTCTCCATCATTAATAACGGTCATTAAAGGCTCCATAGCCACATGCTTGTTTGTTGCAATGTATCCGGGGGAAGAAATATAAAAACCCGTACCAAAACCCTTTGAACTATGCAGCATAACGGTGGCAAGGCGCACCTTGGGCAGTATATCAGTATATAAGCCATCTCTAAATAGCAAGCGGCTTATTACTGAGGCCATTTCCTCCCGGGTAACAGCCTTTCCCGGCTTGAATGTTCCGTCAGCATATCCAGTCATAAGGCCGGCCTTGGACACCCGCTCAATGTCTACCGCGCTCCAGCGGCGAGGTTCAACATCTTTAAACACTTGAACTATCTCCTTTAAAAAGTTATAAAAAATGACCGGTCCCTTAATTATCCCGGTAGCAGGCAACACACTACATCATTTTTAGCGAAAGCACAAGACTGTTGGATAGTTAAAATACAGTACAAAAGCACATAATCCACTCAAAATGATTGAGCCTCCGCATAGAGCTGATTATTGTTCAGGCTGACCAAAAATTAACATGGCAAATACGGCTGTCAGTAATCAATATTCAGATCTCTGGATGGAATCGGAACATCAATAAATAAGGTACAGATAATGCCCTCAACAACCGCTGTCTGACAACCGACAGCCGGGTTGTCGAAGGCAGTTTTGAGAGCGTTCACTTGTTTATGGCGGCTGCTACTATTAATAATATGCAAACTTTTCTTATAGTGCTTATTAATTCCACCTTACGGGAAATAAAATAGCCGCCTGCGGGCGGCTCTATTGTAGGATGGACTTCAGGATTGTTACTTTAGAATTAGGTAATTAGAATAAACTGGAAGGTGTATCCCCTGATCTTTTTCAAGTTAAAGCTATGTTGTATTTATGTATTACCCCTGCAATTATTGCTGCAACCAGTAAAGCCGGCAGCATATTCCCTACTTTCAGTTCCTTGATTCCCAGGATATTCATGCCGATGCCGGCGATAAGCAGTCCACCTGTTGCGGTAAGCTCGGCGATCACCTCCGGGCTGAAAAGGTTTTTAACCATCTCCGCAAGTATGGTTATGCTTCCCTGGTAAATGAAAACAGGTATGGCTGAAAAAATAACACCTATACCCATGGTTGAAGCAAAAAAAATTGCGCTGATACCGTCCAGCAGCGACTTGGCAAAAAGAGTTGTATGACTGTTTGTAAGACCGTCTTCTATGGACCCTAGAATGGCCATGGCCCCAACACAATAAATGAGGCTGGAGGTTACAAAAGCCCGGCCGATATTGCTGTCACCTCTGCCGAATCTCATTTCCAGCCAGTTTCCCATTCTGGCCAGCTGATTTTCTATGCCCAAAAGCTCACCTATAATGCCTCCTATAACCATACTTATAATCACTATCAATATATTATTTGTTTTAAAAGCCATTTGGGCGCCTACCAGCAGCACCGCCAGTCCGATGCCCTGCATAGCTGTAGTTTTTACCGATTCTGAAATGCCTTTCTTTAATATAATACCAATTAAGCTGCCGGCGACGATGGCGGCGGTATTAGTTATTGTTCCGAGCAATAATTTCACCTCTAAGGAAAGGGGATCCAACTTTTCAGGTTATACCCCTTGATTCTTATTAAAATTAGGATGGAACGTCACCAAATTAACTAAGGGAACCCATATCTTCCTGGATTAAATTAATTCCTTATTTCTTAGCGGCTACAAGTTATCTAGGTTAAATTCCTTTAATCTTCATAAACCTCGCTACACAAGCAATGGAGACAATTGTTTCACGTGAAACAATATTATTACATAACCTCCTCTTGACCGGTAATAACCTTTACCAGCCACCTCAGATCGTCTTCTCCGCTGTAATGAATAACTATTTTACCACCCCCGCTATGATCAGAAGTTATCTTGATTCTTGTTGCCAAAATATTAAACAATTGCTCTTCAAGATCCTTTATCACATATGATTTTCTAATTTTCCTGCGAATTGATTTTTGCCTTTCTGCTACTGACTTAACCAGCTTTTCTGTTTGCCGGACATTTAACTGCTTCTCCAATATTTTTTGCGCTATTTTTATTTGATGTTTGTGATCCTCTATGGACAGCATTGCCCTAGCATGTCCTGCTGTGATCTT
>CBEULQ010000275.1:0-4570 GCA_965543975.1 uncultured Desulfocucumis sp.
TAATTTTACTCATTTTAACTTGACAATATCTACAATGTATGCTTTTATATATAAATAAAAATATATATAAGAACTTACATATAAAATAAATTGCATATTATTTAAACCTGCTGTTGAATGCTAAATAATTAAAAACTGATTATAGTAGGTGAACAAGATGTCGCTAAAACACGCACTATTGGGTTTCTTAAACTACGCTGACAAGACTGGCTATGAACTGAAGCAGCTCTTTGACCATTCTATCAACCACTTTTGGAACGCCAATCTCAGTCAAATCTATCCTACCCTGAGCCAGATGGAAAAAGAAGGCTTGTTGATAATGGAGGTGGAATACCAGGAAAACCGCCCCAACCGCAAAGTCTACCACATCACTGATGCCGGGCGTGAAGAATTGCAGCGGTGGTTATGTGAGCCGATGGATTTGCCGCCTGCACGCTATGCTTTTCTGATTCAAGTCTTTTTTGGCGGAAGCCTGGGGAAAGAAGAGATTTTAAAACAGATGCGCCACCATTTAAAGTTGCAACGGGAGCTCTTGACAACTTACCAGGATCCTGTGCAGGAGAGGTTGCGGCATGGGATTGAGGTTTCGGGTATGAAGCGGGAAGGACTGTTCTGGGGATTGACCTTGGAGGCAGGCATCAATATTACTAAGGCATGGATAGAATGGCTTGAAGAAGCCATTAAAAAGATCGAAGATAAAGGTTAATAAACAGATTATTAAAGCGGATGTTAAGAAACGCCATAAAATAAAGGGAGGTTATGTAAATTGAAGATTCTGGCTGTCAACGGCAGTCCGCGCGGCGACCGCGGCAACACCGACAGTATCCTGCAGACTTTCCTGGAAGGCGCACGCAAGGCAGGGGCGGAGACGGAAACAGTCTATCTCAAGGACAAAAAGATCAATCACTGTACCGGGTGCTTCACCTGTTGGACGAAAACCCCAGGGGTCTGCATCCACAAGGATGACATGCCCCAGCTTCTGGAAAAGCTGCGTCGGGCGGATGTTCTGGTTTATGCGACACCTTTGTATATATTCACCGTGAGCGGGTTGATGAAAGACTTTATGGACCGCATTATACCTATTCTAAAGCCCTACATTATCAAGCGGGGAGATCAGTACATCCATCCTATGCGTTACGAGAAGGAATGGCCAAAGAAGATGGTATTAATATCCAACTGTGGCTTCCCTGAGCGGCACCACTTTACGGGGTTGGTGAAGACCTTTCAGGTTTTTACCTCCGGACCTGATATGGAATTTGCCGCCACTATTTTGTGCGCTGCCGGTGGAATTTTGCAACTACCGGATTTACAGGAGAGTTTACAGTGGTATTTTGATGCCGCCCGGCGCGCAGGACAAGAGTTTGTGGAGGGGGGCAGCATTACGCCGGAGACACAGGAACTGCTGGACCGTAATCTGATCGATCCGGAAGTTTACTCCCGCGCAGCTAATGCCCACTGGGACAGCGTTATCGTCAAACAACCGGAATCTGAAGGTGTGACCGGGCCAATGGCGGCCGGGACGCTTTCCCCGGCGCTGCCCCCACCACCGGCCGGCGACCGGATGCCCGAGACCTTACTTGAAGTTTTTATCGGCCAGACGGCAGTGTTTAACCCGCAGAAAGCCGGAAGTCTCTGCGCCGATATCCAGTTTATCGCTACCGGAGAGGAGCCGGGGGAATACGTATTGCGCATAGCAGACGGTAAATGCACAGCTCACCGGGGGACAGTGCCCTCACCGTCACTAACCATTCACACCCCTTCGGAAGTATGGCTGCAGATCGCGCGGAAGGAACTGAGCGGCCAGACAGCCTATATGAAAGGGCTGTACCGGACCGAGGGTGATTTAGGTTTGCTGCTCCGGATGAATGAACTTTTCTCAAAGATTTAATTTAGTATGAAGGGCTTGACTCTTTGCAAACGCGAGCGCGGCTCCATAGGTAGAGGTAAACCTGGTCAAAACTGACGGAATGCGTCACATGGCGATACTATCCATGTGGCGCATTTCGTTTGCCCCCTGCCCACCATGCTTCCACCCATTGACCAGCCATATACAGACCTTTCACATGTGATTATCCTTTATACTGTTTCAGATAATCTTTGCAATGTTCCGGGAGTACACAAATTTACATGCTTACGCAGCTTCTCCTCCAACAATTCCTCGTCAAAGACGTTAGTCGGAGGTATTTTCTGGAGTAAGTACGGACCTGTCAGGTGCCGCGATTATGTGGAATTTATGTTATAATATTTTCCACAAAAACCAAGGTTTGCTTTTGAAAAATTCTTAAAGTTATCTCTTAAACAATGAAATTTTGCGTTAGACGGATTTCGACACCTTTCCCAAAGGTAATTTGTCGTCGATTATCTAACAAGAGTCTACTGAATGTTTTGACATCCGGTTAATAACGGGGGTGCGACTATGAATGATGAGGAAAAGACAAGGGAGGAACTAATAAATGAGTTAGTTGAACTTCGCCATCAAGTTGCCCGCGCGGGAGACGCTGATAAGATGCAGCAAACGTTGGCTGCGGTCTTGGATAACCTGCCGGAGGGCATTGTTGTTACAGGCCTGGATGGTCGAATCACTTATGTAAACAAGTCAACAGAAAGACTTACCGGATATTCCAGGAACGAATTGTTAGGAAATTATCCAGGGACTCTCAATGCAGAAGAAAAAGCTGACTTAATCCAGCAAGAAATTATAGACTCTATGCAAAATTCTCAGATATGGCACGGTGAACTTTTACAGAAGCGTAAGGACGGTCCCACCTATATAGCAGAATTTGATATTTTCCCCGTGGAATCAAACCAAGGCAGCACAATCGCTTGGACCAGTATACAGCGTGACATCACAAAAAATAAACGGTCAGAAGAATCACTGCGGGAGCAGCAGGAGAGATTGCAGGAACAGCTTTCATTCGCCGGTGCCCTTAACCGCATAGCTGAAACCATAATCATAAACGACGATATTCAAAGTATTTTGGAAGCCATGTCCGAAATTATAGGTAAGGCACTTGGTGTGGACCGCTCTCTGATTTACGATATAGATTTTGAACGTAACCTGGCGATAGGGCTATGTGAATGGCTCAACCCCGAAACTCCCGGCATTACGGCCACCAGAGACACCTACAATCTAGACGTGTTTATTAATGGCGCTAAATATATGTGGAGTCGACAATATCCCTTTTCCTTCCGCAAACAAGGTTATTATTGTTTAGCCTTCAATCAGCTCAATTATCGCCGAAATTGGCGGAAAGAAGAGTTGGAATTTGTCAAAGCAGCAGCCAAATTGATAGAAATAGCTATTCAGAAGATTTACTTCTTTAGCGAACGCAAACGGGCGGAAGAGGCGGTAAAGGCCGAACGGCAAAGGCTATTTTCCCTTTTGGACGGCCTTCCGGCAATTGTCTACCTTCAGGCACCGGATTACTCCATCCGTTTTTCCAACCGCTACTTCTGGGAGCGCTTCGGTAAGCCCGGGAGAAGACTCTGTTACGAAATTCTTCATGGGCGTGAAGAACCCTGTAAGGAGTGCCCGACATTCCGTGTCTTTGATACAAAAAATCCCCTAAAGTGGGAAAGTACAGAATCTGATGGCCGGAATTACCAGTTCTACTCCTACCCCTTCTCCGACATTGACGGTTCTCCGCTGGTGCTGGTACTGGGCATCGACATCACCGACCGCAAGCGAGCTGAAGAAGCACTGATTGAAAGCGAGGAACGGTATCGCGTATTGTTTAACAGCGGCAATGACGCCGTGTTTGTTCATGGTCTTACCAACGAGGGGGTGCCGGGCAAATTTCTGGAAGTTAATGATGTTGCGTGTCAAAAACTCGGTTACACAAGGGAGGAATTATTAGAGATCCCCCCCGCAGACATCTATACCGCTTATAATCAGGAACGCACTTTTGAGGTAATGGAAAAGTTGCTTGCAGACAAACATGTTATCTTTGAAAGGGAGAATATAACGAAAGACGGCAGAAAAATCCCCGTTGAGATTAGCTCCCATCTGTTCGAATTCAAGGGAATGCCAACCATGTTATCCATTACCCGGGACGTTACCCAGCGAAATCAGGCCGAAAAAGCGTTAAGATTGTCAGAGGAAAGGTTCTCTAAAGCCTTCAATACCAGCCCTAATCCGATGGTCATCAGTACGTTCAAAGACGGGCGATACATTGAAATAAATGATATTTTTTTATATGTTACCGGATATCACCGTGAAGAGGTCATAGGTCGCACGGCAACCGAGCTGAATCTTTGGGCAAAACCGGAAGATCGTGCCATAATGACAGAGATATTAAAAAATCAAGGGACGGCTCGAAATCTGGAATTAAACTTTCGTATAAAGTCAGGCGAGCTACGTGTCGGGCTGTTATCAGCAGAGCCAATTGACCTTAATGGCGAGCAATGCATTCTGATCGTAGTTAATGACATCACCGAGCGAAAGCAGTTAGAAGAGGAAATGGCTCGCCTCGACCGGATGAACATGGTGGGGCAAATGGCTGCAGGCATCGGCCACGAAATCAGGAACCCGATGACCACCGTGCGCGGTTTTCTGCAAATGCTTGGAGGT
>CBEULQ010000276.1:0-4566 GCA_965543975.1 uncultured Desulfocucumis sp.
TACCCATTAAAAGTTTTACACTCAAAATATTGTTCCCCCTACTATCCATATCATGAGCGTGGGTAAACACCACACACATAAACAAAGCATGTTAGCTGATATTTACTTTTACTTAACGGCCCAGGTTATAATTTGAGGAAAGGCTATCAACAAGGAAACAATCACAGCATAACTAGCCAGGTAAATGCTTGCTCCTTTGAAAATAGTCATAACCGGGATATCCGGCGTCAATCCCTTCACCACAAAAACGTTCACACCCACCGGTGGTGTTACCGCCCCGGCACTGGTGACAATACATAGAACCACTGCAAACCAAACAGGATCATAGCCCAGGGAAATTACAGTCGGGTAGAAAATCGGTATGGATATAATTAAAAACCCCAGGGCATCCATCAAAGAGCCGCCAATTAAATATATAAAAAGAATGACCACCAGAATCAAAACGGATGGCACCTGAAGGGTATTGACCCAGTCCGCCACCTCATAGGGAAGCCTGGTTATGGCCAGAAAACGACCGAAAACCATAGCACCCACAATTAAAGTGATAACCATGGTGGCTGATTTTATAGTGCCGAACAAAGCTTCTTGAAGGTTTTTAAAATTGAGCTTGCCCATGGCCAGGGAAATAAACATCGCCCCGAAGGCCCCGAAAGCACCTGATTCCGTAGGAGTAAACCAGCCAAGAAAAAGACCTCCGATAACAAAGGCAAACAAAAGTACCGTGGGCAGCAATCCCGGTAACGAGGCAAGTCTTTCCTTGAGGCTAAACCCGGGCCCGGCAGGGCCAAGTTCAGGGTTTCTGCGGCAAAGGTATAATACCGTGCCAAGAAACAACGCCGTTAAGATAACTCCGGGAATCACACTGGCTACAAATAATTCCCTTACAGACTGCTCGGTTTGCAAAGCAATGACCAGTAAAACAGTACTGGGGGGAATTATGATACCCAGGGTTCCTCCGGCAGCCACAGTACCCGTGCTCAGGGTTTGATTATAATTAAATTTTTTCAGCTCTGGCAGGGCCATGGTTCCCATAGCGGCGGCGGTGGCTGAATTGGAACCGCAGATGGCCGCAAATCCGGAACTGGCCAGGACAACAGTGGCTGCCATACCGCCTTTTAATTGCCCCACCCATTTATAAGCGGCATTAAAAAGATTCTTATTTATTCCGGTCCGAAAAACAATTTCCCCCATCAGTATGTATAAAGGTATTACACTAATGGTATAGCTGGAAAACTGATTCCAGAGGTCGGCGGTTAAAACATTAAAGGCCGCCCTGGGTGAAGTCACCACCAGCAGTCCCATAAATCCTATTATTAACATAGAAAAACTGATGGGCATCCTGAGAAGCATAAATAAAAACAATATTACCAGGCCAAGCAGCGCTATGGTTACCAGACTCATCTTCCGGCACCCCCGTTACACTCTTTAAGAAAATCAACAAACAGGGCCAGGGTTAATCCCGTAAAACCAAGGGACAATAAAAATATTAGAGGGTAAAAGGGGAGCTGCATTGTTTCTGAAAGGTTGCCGTTTTTCATGACATTAAGGCCATAGACAGCGATTTGCCAGGCAGCCAGGGAGTAAAATACCATGCTTATAAATAACATGATTCGTTTTATAGTTAGCTGCAAGCCCTTTGGCAGGCGGTCCACCAGGGCATCTATTTCAACATAGCCGCGGTTAACCTGTGTGTAGCCAAGGCCAAAAGCTATAGAAACAGCGGTCAGCCATCCGGCAATCTCGGTGGCCCCGGAAAAAGGAGCATAAAATACCCGCATGATGGCATTAACAACAACCACCAGCACTAGCAGCAGCAAACTGAAGCACGCCAGCCAGGCCAGTCTCTGGTTTAGATACAGGCTTATACTGTTTAAGCGGGCCATTCTGTCTGATTTGCCGGGAAGGCTGGCTATGGCACTCTTATGCATTATCCGGTCTTCCGGTAACCCCAAAGGGATCGCCTCCTGTCCGCACTTTTCAAGATATGGGCACCCGCAGCCAATAATGGCAGGCAGGTGCCCATATGGAAGACATTAAGAACTATTTTCATCCTTCTGATGATGCCGCCACAACGGTATCTGAAGGTACCGCTTGCGGCATGGGACAGCCTATGGAAAATCACTGCTTGCTGTATTTCTCTTTTAATTCATAAAGTCTCTTTTTATATTCCTCCGCAGGGAGTCCTTTGGCCTTAAGTTCGGCAACGTATTTGTCCTGAATAGGCTGCAATATTTTGTCCCACGAAGCCTTTTCCGCAGGAGAAAGGGTGGTTATTTGCAGACCGTGTTCCTTTTTACTCCACTCCAGGGCTTCCTTAACATGGTTATCCATGTATTCGCCTGTCCAGACGGTCATTTCCAGGCTTAAATCATCAATTGTTTTTTGCACATCCGGGGGAAGTGAATTCCACACGTTTTTATTCATAACTGCCACAAAGGTAGTGACGGTCAGGGGATAATCAGTTGTGTATTTGAGTTTTTCAGCCAGTTTTAGATCTTTCAGTATTTCCCTGGAACTCACAACACCCTCGATAACCCCTGTTTGCACCGATTCGGGAACCTCGGACATGGACATTCCCACGGGAGAAGCACCTAATTCCTTTAATACAGGGGTGAGCGTTCCCGGAATTCTAAGTTTTCTTCCTTTAATGTCTTGTAACCCAGTAACCGGCTTTACAACCATAAGATAGGAAGGCTCAGTGGTAAAAGCTGTAATGATTTTAAAATCCTTAAAAGCATCGGGAGGAAATTCCTGAATCAGGTCGTAAACTACCCGGCTGGCCACTTTGGAATTGGGAAATTCCGAGGGCAGGTCTGAAATACCTAGCAGGGGAAAACGTCCCGGTTCGTAAGTGGGGCAGGATAGGCCTATTTCCGCAACCCCGTCCTTTACCCCATCATACATATTCT
Source organism: uncultured Desulfocucumis sp. (assembly GCA_965543975.1). Lineage (GTDB taxonomy): Bacteria > Bacillota > Desulfotomaculia > Desulfotomaculales > Desulfocucumaceae > Desulfocucumis. Next base: position 2,910 of record CBEULQ010000276.1, read on the forward strand.
TATCGGTCAGCAGGGTTCCACCCGGGAATAGCTGAACTTCCACCTTATTATTGGTCCTTTTTTCCAACTCTTCTTTCCATTTTTCCATTTGCTTGGCAGGGAATGTTGATGCAGGGGCGAAGAAAGCATATTTTAATATTATAGGCTTAGCATCTCCGGAGCCGGCCTTTTCTTTGTTGCCATCTGTTGGCGTACCCGAACTGCAGCCAGAGAGTATCAAACTAACCAGTAAAAAAACTATTAAGCATATGTAAATTATCTTTTTCAAAAAATTCAACCTCCTTAACAAACATTAATTGGCCGCCCTAAAGTATTCTGTGAAACCTTTATAAATTATTAAATCTGTTCTATGAGACTATCCGGTTATAAAAATTTAAATGATGTCCGGTCACCTCCCGGTTTTCATGTAATAGTCTCCATAAACAAACAAAACCAACACTCAGTGAGTGTTGGTTTAATCTTTTTGCCAAACCCAGCTCAACTCAGCTCAACTAAAATTGTCATATTCTCATCTATTCTAAGCTCAAATACGTTTACGCGCGTACTGTCTACTCTAGCTGTAAAAAATCTTATCATTCCCAGGAAGGACCTGTCAAGAAGGTTTGTAACCCGCTTGACTTTTATAACATTCTTGCTTAAGGTCAAAAAGAATCTTGGAAAGATAGTCAGCGTTGTCTCCCAAAATCCGAACAATTAAACCAAACCTTTTTGTTTTGGTCAAACCAAATTCAATATCACATGTCTTTTCTAAAATAACAAATAACCGTTCAAGCAATTGATCGTCAAAATTATCATAAAAAAATGCTAATGTTGCTTGATGTGAATAATCTTCAAAAAAACCAATTCCATTAAGATCCTGACAACTGGGCACAAATAGTTGATGATCAAGAAAAAGCAAATCACCTTGATAATAAACTTTGTTACAATTTCTGTATTCTCTAAATTTAAAGCGTTCTCCTCTCTTTACCCTCCCGCAAGCAAAGACATCTGAATACAAAAATGCAGAACCACTTTTCAAAAAACATTCCGAAACAGATTGAAAACTTGAACCAGCATAAGGAATGGTCGGTTTTTGTGCATATTCTAAAAAGGCTCCTTCAGCTAGAAAAAACTGATTAAATTGACTTGCCTGACCTTCTTGCATACGATGGATCTTGGTATAAGACTGGCCATGCAGTGCTATCCTCGCGCCGGCACCCAACTCAATCCTTGTTCGATAACAATCTCCTTCCATGATGCCGGCAGAAGCACTCATAATGATAATATTTATTAACCCTTTTTTTTCATCCCAAAAAGGTTTTACTATTTTGAATGGAGCAGTAAAAAAATAATCCTCTAAAGAGGTCATGCCATTTACATTTTTAGCTTTAATAAATAATTCACTGTCCTGTCCAAATTTATTAACCATCATCACAGGCCTTCCAAAAGTACGCTTTGCTTTATCCATTTAATTACATCAGCAAGACCATCATTATTATTAAGGTTGGTAAAAATAAAAGGTTTTTCACCTCTCATCTTTTTCGAATCCTTTTCCATTACTTCAAGACTCGCACCAACATAAGGAGCCAAATCTATTTTATTAATAACCAGCAAATCTGACCGGGTAATTCCCGGTCCACCTTTGCGAGGTATTTTGTCCCCTTCGGCAACATCAATG
>CBEULQ010000277.1:0-4557 GCA_965543975.1 uncultured Desulfocucumis sp.
TACATGAAAAGGTAGTGGAGGGCAGATTCATTACGGAAGTATCCACCAGCACAGTATCAAAGGTATCCTCACCCACAACCTCAAACATTTTTCTTAATCCCGAAACCCTTCCCCGGGGTGACTGGTCCTCCTGGTTGTAGGCCTGCAGCACAACGTGTTTTACGCCCATTTCTTTTAACTTTGCCACCTGGCCGGCAATATCCTTATCCCAGGGCGTAATGCTGTTATAAAGCAATGTCTCCTGCAAACCTTTTCTGCAGCAGTACTCGGCGGCTTCAATCCGGGCCTTTTCCACCCACATGTCGATACCGAAGGGGCGGTCGCTTATGCTTGTGTAAAAGTCCACATATTCCTTCATTTCATCGGCTGAGTTGGCAACCATTGCCACCAGTGCAGGTACTCCGGTCTGGTCGGACAGCTCTTCCATTTTTTTAACATATGCGGTGGCTTTGTTGCGGTCAAACTTTCTTTCCTTGCGGTTTTCAAGTATGCGGTCACCATTATGAAACATGGAGGCTATTAAAAGGGGAGGGTTATTGCCCGGCTGCCCGCCTATTTTCCATTTTCCCAATTGAAACACCTTTTGTTCACGGGACAAAGTCAGCATGTATACACTCCTTTCCGGTATTACCTTTTGGGTATTTTATCCAAAATATGCTGTATGCTTGGGAAACTATGGGTTGCATGGGGAAATGCCATGGCCAGGGCGAATCTTTCCTGGAAATCCGCCTCCACTGCGGTCTCCACAAACTCCACGCTACCGGCCACCTCCATTGCTTCCTTACGTTTACCCCTATCCAGCAACGCCAGTTTTGCGCCGTCACCCGCAGCATTTCCCACAGCCTGCACCTTCTTCAGTTCGCAGTCGGGGAACATTCCCATCACCAGCGCGCTCTCCCGGTCGATATAACTGCCGAAAGCTCCGGCCAGGGTTACGCTGTCAACCTTTGCAACACCATATTTCTCCATTAGATATTCAGCACCGCAGTATAACGCCGATTTGGCCAGTTGAACGGCCCTGACGTCTCCCTGGGTAATGGTTATATCCTTGCCTATGGAAGTTTCCTTTGCCCAGGCTACCACGTATTCGGGTCTGCCGTCCTCTCCCTTGCGGACCCGGGGATATTTTTCAGCCAGTTGCTTCAGGTTGAAACGCCCGCTTTTATTTATAATGCCTGCTTTAAAAAGTTCGGCTATCACATCTATGATCCCCGAGCCACAGATGCCTTTGGCGTCAGTCTTTTCAATATGCGGATACCAGTCCTCTTTTCCAATAACTTTATACGCGGGCTCAAGGGTTTCCGGATCTATTGCTATCCTTTCAATGGCCCCCGGAGCAGCCCTCATGCCGAACTTAATCTGGGCCCCTTCCAGGGCGGGCCCGGTGGCGCAGGAGGTACACATCAGCCGTTTGCCATTGCCCACATCTATTTCACCATTGGTTCCAATGTCAATAATAAGACGTACTTCCTCTGTTTGTTTGTGCGGCTCCTCCGCTATCAGCACACTGACATTGTCCGGCCCCACAAACCCCGCCTCCACCGGAAGCGTATGTACATTGGCGCATTTATTAACCTTGATTCCCAGGTCCCTGGCCTTGATATCAAGTGAACTCTTGACTCCGGCGGTAAAGGGTGAACGCCCCACGAATTTCGGGTCGATATTAAGGGCTATGTGCTGCATCACAGTATTGAAAACAAGGGTTACTTCCATAATGTCGGCGAGAATCAGGTCGATTTTTTTAGTCATTCTATCAGCCAGGGTGTTTAGACCCTCAATGATGGCCCTGTGCATTTTTTCCAGTCCGTCATCGTTCATCATGTGATAGGTTATTCTTGATAAAACATCCTCACCGTAACGGACCTGGGGATTCATCATGGAGTCCTGAATCAGCACCTCACCGCTTCTGAGGTCACAAAGGTAGGCGGCCACGGTGGTAGTTCCGATGTCCACCGCCAACCCCACACACCTCTCCACCAATCCGGACTCTACACAAATAATTTCACTGTCGTCCCAGACTGTGGCAGTGACGTTCCAATTCCCGTCCCTTATGGTATCAGGCAGTTGCTGCAGGCAAAAATAGTCAATTCCCAGACTATCCGGAAGCCCGTATTTTTGGTGTAAAACCTCCCTCAAACGCTCGTAGTCGCCCCGGTGGTCCTCCAGCGTGGCAGGCTCCATTTCCACATAATACTTTTTAACTGCCGGATTAATATTAAATACCCTGTCTTTTCCTGTTTCCAGCACCACCTGTTTGGCTCCCCTGGTTTCCTCCGGCACGAATACCAGCACATCGCCCTGAACCTTGGCTATACAGGCCAAACGGTAGTTGTCCTTAATCATTTCCTCTGTCAGAAACGGCATTTCCTCTTCCTGAAGGGGAGAGAGATGCTCCATTTTTGATTCGATATTAAATTTTTCAAAAAAACCTTCTTCTATCTTAATTTTGCATTTCCCACATTTTTTTGCCCCGCCGCAAATGGCTTCAATATCAACACCCAGTTCCCTGGAAGCCTCCAGAAGGGTCTTTCCTTCTTCCACGGGACCCCTTCTCCCCGAAGGCTGAAATATTATCTGGTATGACATGGCGACCCCCTTATGCAAATGTGACAACACATCTGCTCTGCTACTAAACAATATTGCCTCCCAGCCATCCCCGGGACCGGGAAGCAGAGCACTAAAAAACTACCCTTGACGGAGGCTGTTCAAAAACGAGTATAGCGCGAAGCCGGTTCTGTCGGCACCGCAGGCGTACTCGAAGTACGTTGAGGATGACGGCAGGTTCGGCGACAAAGCTAGACGAAGTTTTTCAGCGGCCTCCCGGGAAGACAGGTGTATAAACTAAATATCCCGCAATGAGCTGATCATATTAATGGCATCTTTAAGAGCATTATTGGCATCCTTGGCGTAACCGTCCGCTCCCCATTTGGCTGCGATTTCCTCTGTGACCGGCGCCCCCCCGATCATAATCTTGGCTTTTGGATTTTTTTCTTTAATCTGTTTAATAACATCCCTCATGCCCACCATGGTGGTGGTCATCATGGCGGACAGCGCAACAATTTCGGAATCGGTCTTTAACTGCTCTTCCACAAACATCTCCATGGGCACATCCCGCCCCAGATCGTGAACCTCGAAACCGGCGGCGTCAAACATCATCTTAACTATGTTCTTGCCTATATCGTGAACATCACCCTGCACAACCCCCATCACTACCTGACCTTTAACCCTTCCCTCACCGCCGCCGGCCTTCAACAACGGGCGAAGTATATTTAAACCGGCGTACAATGCATCCGCGCACATGAGCATTTCTGGAACAAAATATTCCTGCTCCTCATATAGCCTGCCGCATTCCTGCATGCCCACCACCAGGCCGTCAAACACCGCTTTCTGGGGATCGATACCCTCCGCCAAAGCCTCGTTAACTGTTTCTACCACTAAATCCTCATCAAAGTTCACAACAGCATCCGCCAGTGTTTTTAATAATTCCTGTTCTCTTTCAGGTGTCAATTAAAACATCCCCTTTCTTTTTGACTGTCGACATACCAGCTGTAAACATCGTTTGTTGCAGCACCCTTAAAACAATCTGTTTACCCCATATCGCCCATTTATTTGCCGGTCATTTAATCATTTAATCAAATATAAGTGAGCCTTGGGTTCGGAAGGGGTTATTCCCCTACCGAACTCTTAGAGCGAACTTAGTTCGAATACGTTGGGGACATTCCTCAACCCATAGTCAGGCTTTAAATAGAGGTGTGTCCCCTATCCTTAATTGCCTGTTTATCCCTGACCTTCGAGGACGGGGTCTTACAGGCTGTTAGCGAGATAAAAACTGTTGAATATCGCCCTCCCTATGCACATGTGTGCATTTTTTTTGCTCTTTTACTAAACTTTTGTGCAAAAAAATAAAATGTTTAATATTTCTGATAATTTGGATTATACGCCATAAATATTAATATATCAATACGTGTTATCATAAAATGTTTTTATCTGGAAATTTCAATTTCTTTTTTAATTTTATTCATTACATTCAGAGCAATTTTTAAAGCCTGATGAGCATCCTTGGCGTAGCCGCTTGCTCCCCACCTTCTGGCCATGTGTTCCGTAACCGGAGCTCCTCCCACAAGCACTTTCAAATTCGGATTGGCCTCCTTTATTGCTTTTATTATTCTCTTCATCTCCAGCATGGTGGTGGTCATCATAGCCGACAGGCATAATATATCGGGCTTGATTTCCGTAACTTTATCCATAAAGTCTTTCAGAGAAACATCTCTTCCCAGATCGTACACCTGAAACCCGGATATTTCCAGCATCATTTTAACAACGTTTTTACCTATATCATGTATGTCCCCGCATACCACACCGATAACAATTTTTCCTTTGTTGTGCATATCCTTTATATCCAGTCTGGATTTGAGCAGTTCCAAACCTTTATAAAGAACATCGGAACACAAAATCAATTCAGGTATAAAATATACCTGGTCTTCATACAGTCTGCCGACCTCTTCCATGGCCGGTACCAGCCCGCATAAAATAGCTATTGAGGGATCAAGTCCAAGT
>CBEULQ010000278.1:0-4533 GCA_965543975.1 uncultured Desulfocucumis sp.
CGAAAAGTATTAGCGGCGAGCAGCTGATAGGGTTTTAGCATCATCCAGCCTTCTGCTGTTTTTTTAAAAACGACATCCTGTTCATTTGTATCAGCCAGACGCCGGTTTATTTCTATATAACTGAAAAAAAGAAGCTGGAAAAAGAAATGGCCCGCCTGGAAAGGATGAATCTGGTGGGCGAAATGGCGGCGGGAATTGCCCATGAAATAAGAAACCCCATGACGGCTGTACGGGGCTTTTTGCAGATGCTGGAAAACAAAAGGGAATTTAATTCTTTCAAGGAATACTTCACCATAATGATAGGAGAACTGGACAGGGCAAATTCAATTATTACCGAGTATCTTTCCCTGGCCAAAAATAAAATTGTGCAATTTGAAAGAAAAAATATCAATATTATACTAAAGGCGCTGGAACCGCTGATAGCGGCGGATGCCATGAGAAGCGGCAGTTTTTTGAAAATGGAACTGGAAGATGTTCCGGATTTATATCTGAATGACAAGGAAATCAGACAGCTTATTCTTAATGTGACCCGTAACGGGCTGGAAGCCATGCCTCCCGGAGAAGAATTGACAATCAAAACCTTTCGTGAGAATGAAGAGGTAAAGCTTATTATCAGGGATAATGGCAAAGGTATAGAGCCTGAAGCGATGGATAAAATAGGAACCCCTTTTTTTACCACCAAAGACAACGGTACCGGTCTGGGTCTGGCGGTTTGCTTCGGTATTGTCAGACGGCATAATGCTGCCATCAACATTGACTCGGGCTCATGGGGTACGGCTGTTACCATCAGCTTTAATGCCGAGCGTTATTTCGATTCTGTTAATCTTCCGGCTTAATGGGATAGCCCATCTATTGACAGCCACGTTTCATGCTGGTAAAATCCAAATAATATTTCAAAATGACGATGACAGGGAATAGTAAGCGTTTATCTTGCCGGTTCAGAGAGCCGCCGGTTGGTGCGAGGCGGTCAGGGCGGGGCGCCGAACTCTCCTTTAGAGTAGCCGACCGAAATCCTTTGGAAAGTAGGCCCGGACGGGATCTTCCGCCGTTAAAAGGAAGGGGATATCGGATTTTTAGTCCCGTATCCTTTAAGGGAACGGCTTCTATGCCGTTAATTTGAGTGGTACCGCGGAGGTAAACCCTTCGTCTCATATTGTGAGGCGAGGGGTTTTTTATTTTACGAAATGAGGGGGGTGGTTCGATGGAATCAGACCTTAGCGAGCTTATTATTTTCGAACACGAAAAGCAATTTAATATAAGTTGGGGACATTCCTTTTCGAAAAAGTTAATCTATAAAGATTTTAGAAAATCCAAGAAGGTGTGTCCCCTAACCTTAAAGGAGGAGATTTTAAGTGCGCAGGCTCTATATATTCGATACCACCCTAAGGGATGGGGAACAGTCACTGGGTATAACGCTGAACGTTAACGAAAAGCTGGAGATAGGAAAGCAGCTGGTAAAGCTTGGTGTTGATATCATTGAGGCAGGTTTTCCGGCCTCTTCCCCCGGAGATTTGGAAGCGGTGCGGACCATTGCCCGGGAAGTGAAAGGGGCGATTATTTGCGGGCTCTCCCGGGCGGTGGAGCGGGATATCGACTGCTGCGCCCAGGCGCTGCGGGAGGCCGAGCATCCGAGAATTCACACAGGGATAGCGGTATCCCCTGTGCATATGGAAAGAAAATTGCGTCTTACACCTGAGCAGGTGATTGAAGCCGCCGTGGCTGCGGTAAAGTATGCCAAAAAATACGTGGGGGATGTTGAATTTTATGCGGAGGACGCTTTTCGAAGTGAACCTTCCTTTTTGGCGCAGATTTTGGAAAAGGTCATTGAAGCCGGGGCGACGGTGGTAAACATTCCGGACACTGTTGGCTACGCCACCCCCTGGGAATACGGCGAGCTTATTTCTTATGTAATGAATCATGTCAGCAATATAGGGCGGGCCGTGGTCAGCATCCATTGTCATAACGATCTGGGGATGGCCACCGCCAATTCCCTGGCAGGGATAAGGGCGGGAGCAAGTCAGGTGGAGGGAACCATTAACGGAATAGGGGAGCGGGCCGGCAACACCTCCCTGGAAGAAGTGATTATGGCAATTTATACTCAACGAAATAGCTACGGGGTTAAGATGGGGATAAACACCCGGGAGATATCGGCCACCAGCAGGCTTGTATCACGGATAAGCGGAGTGCCGGTGCCCGGCCATAAAGCCATCGTGGGAGCCAATGCCTTTATGCATGCTTCGGGTATTCACCAGGACGGTGTATTAAAGGAGAGGACCACTTACGAGATTATTAACCCGGACGTGGTTGGCGTCCCCAGGAACAGGATCGTTTTGAGCGCCAGGTCCGGCAGGCATGCACTTAAACACAGGCTGGAGGAATTGGGCTATCATGTGGGGCAGGGAGAACTGGAGACTATATATCAGAGTTTTCTGCGGCTGGCCGATCAGAAAAGGGAAATTTTCGATCAGGATCTCCATGCCCTGATGGGAGATGCCGGGGGAGAAAGCAGCAGTATTGTGGTCAAAAATATTTCCGTTACAACCACCGGGGTATCCAGGGCTACTGCTACTGTAACCCTGGACCTTGAAGGTGATACGGTAACCGATGCAGCTTGTGGCAACGGTCCCGTAGATGCTGTCTTTAAGGCGGTTGACCGCCTGGTGGGGGAGCGGATTATACTGGAGGACTATACCCTGAACTCGGTAAGCCGGGGCAGGGAGGCTCTGGGCGAAGCCACGGTAAAGGTGCGTTACGGTGATGCCGGGCTGGTGGTGGGCAAAGGAATCAGCACCGATGTCATTGAAGCCAGCGCCAGAGCCTATGCCAACGCACTGGTCAAGGTAAAAAATATGGACAGGGATAACATGGAGCCGGCTCAGTAAAAAAGAAATAAAAGGGAATCGTTATACCTTTATGTTCACTCTAGGGATTCGGAAGGGGAATAACCCCTTCCGAATCCAAGGCTCATTTATAGCGCAGAAAAGGTTAACCCGGTTTTCATTTAAGGAAGCCGGGTTTCTTTTTGGCCCTTACCGCCCACTAGGTGTCAAATGAGGTAATTCCCACATAAGATAAGGGTAACTATGCAAGGAGGTTTTCCCATGTTCTTTAAGCAATATCGTCTTTTTCACGGGCACCCGTCAAATTATCCCCCCGCCCCGAATATGCCGGCTCTTCCAAATCAACCATCTTACCCCGGCGATATGATGTCACCGTTCAAACTAGCCCACGCCTATGTGCCCTGGCAACAGATGGAGCAGGTCTTCAGTCCGGCAGAAGCTTTAGCCCACGGAACCATTTTTCCTGAACTGGTAATGCCTTACCTAGGCTAAAAAAAGAGGTGAATCACATGGACAATAAACAAATTCAAATGCTTTTAGAAATTCAGGAACTAGAGTTTACTGCCATTGATTTAAACTTATATCTGGATACTCATCCGGATGACAAGCAAGCTCTGGACTTATACAACTCGGTTGTGCCCCAATTAAGACAACGTATTGAGGCCTATGAAAAAATTTATGGCCCGCTATTTAATTACGGTATGTCCACCAGCCAGCACCCCTGGCAGTGGATTAACTCACCCTGGCCATGGGAAATGTAAATCTGGGAGGCCGTTGAAAAACTGCGTCTGGCTTTGTCAGGATCGCCGTACAGTATTAATTGGGGACATTCCTCCGAAGGAGGTGTGTCCCCTGACCTCTGAACTATCAGTACGCTCCGCGCTGTCCGGCTTCTCCTTCCGCGCCATACTTGTTTTTGAACGGCCTCCGGATATTTCTCGAAACTTATGCAAAAGGCTCATTAACTTTATATTCGCAAAGATAATATGAGTTTTTCAACAAACACCTATACAAGGAAGGGATTAATTGATGTGGGTTTATCAAAAAAAATTAGAATACCCGGTAAGGGTTTCCGGTCCCAATCCTAAATTGGCAAAAGTGATTATTACTCAATACGGCGGGCCGGACGGGGAGTTATCAGCCTCTTTACGGTACCTGAATCAAAGATACACCATGCCCACCGACAAGGCCAAGGGACTGTTGACAGATATTGGCACTGAAGAGATGGCCCATATGGAAATGGTGGCTACTCTCTTTTACAAACTGACCAGGGGAGTGAGCCCCCGGCAAATGCAGGAAGCCGGGCTGGGCGGGCATTACGCCCAGCATGACACCGCCTTGTTCTGGTCCGACCCTAACGGCGTGCCCTGGGTAGCTTCCTATGTTGCCGCCACCGGCGACCCCATTACTGATCTCACCGAAGATATGGATGCCGAGCAAAAGGCACGGTCTACATACGAGCATCTAATCAATTTAAGTGATGATCCATTAGTCACTGATGTGCTAAGATGGCTCCGGGAGCGTGAAGTAGTGCACTTCCAGCGCTTTGGCGAGGCACTGGATGATGTCCAAAGTTACATGCGCAGTAAAAAGGTGTTTTTAAGTACAGGAAAGGATATTGAAAGACCATAAGGAGATCTATAGCAAACTAAAAGCACCCCTTAAGTAAAAATTCTTAAGGGGATTTTTATTT
>CBEULQ010000279.1:0-4518 GCA_965543975.1 uncultured Desulfocucumis sp.
CATGCCACTATTTTTACAACCTTGCTGTTTGCAATGGTAAGCTTTACATCCGCTCCTTTTTTCAAATCCTCCAGATCGCCGTCATGATTGTTGATTATAACATCCACACCACTGGCCAGATTGTATACCTTGTAGGCACCATCCACCTTTACTGTGATGCTGGAGGAACCAATTGATTCCAGCACACCTGATATGGTACCGGAATTGGCAATTATTTTAATTACCTTTCCGCCATCAATGGTCAGCTTTACCTGATAGCCCTTTTCCAAGTCATCAGTGTCCGCATCATCACTATCCAGTTCCACGTCCACATCGTCATCCAGAGCATATACTTTCAGCACTCCGTTGACTTTAACAGTAATGGTGTCTCTCCCTACCGATTCCACAATCCCGGATACCTGAACCGTAACCGTATCGGCATCAATTGCAGTGACTTCCCCGTCTTCAATGGTGAGTTTGATTTTGTATCCCTTTTTAATATCATCCAGGTCGGCGTCTTTGCCGTCCAGTTCTACGTCAACATCTTCATCAAGGGTATAGGTCTTTAACACACTGTTGACCTTAACCTTTATTCTGGTTTCGCCTACGGACTCAACTACACCCGTAACATAACTGGTTTCCGTCTCGGCTTCAATTTGGGTCACTTCACCATCATCCAGGGTCAGTTCCACTTCATAACCTTTTTTAATGTCGTCAAGGTCGGCTTCCTCTCCATCAATCTCCACTTCCACATCTTCATCCAGATCATAAACTTTCAACTTGCCGTCCACCTTGACTGTTATGCTTAAAGATCCAATTGATTCAACTACTCCGTCAACTGTTCCGTTGTCGTCTTCATCTTCATCTTCGTCTTCATCAATGGAATCCCCAGTACTGCGGGCTATGACAACAATGGCATCTTTATCGCTGTCCATCAGTACGACAACGGTATCGCCCTCTTCCAGATCTTCCAGTTCCGCAGACTTGCCGTCCAGATAAATCAATGCCTCATCCGCCAGGTTTACTGTTAACACGCTGGTGCCCGCCGTACGTGTTCCGTTTACCCGCTTTAAAGTAATGGAAGAGTCGTCTTCATCAATTTCACTGATGACGCCGCGGACAAAACTAAAGCCCTGTCTGGGTGAAGGAATATCAAAACCTTCCCTGACTCTGACCAGCATGGTAGCCATTTCAGCCCTGGTCACCGGAGCGCCCGGCTTGAAAACGTTACCGGGATATCCGGAAATGATTCCTTCATCGGTGGCAACTTTGACGTAACCTGTTGCCCAGGCCGGTATGGCCGCCTCATCCTTGAAGTCCAGATCTTCACCGGTACTTTCCAAGGCCTCGTCCTCCAGCCCCATTGCCCTAACCAGCCATACCGCCACCTCATAACGCTGGGCCGGTTTGTTGAAGGCAATGGTGTTGAGTTCCACCTGGCTGAGTATTCCTTTATTAACCGCCATGTTAAGGTATGATCTGGCCCAGGATGACGCATTGTTAATGTTTTTATATTTTCCGGACAGCAACTGGCTGTCGGAAATATCACCGGAAGCCATGCGGACAATCATGGTAATGGCTTCTTCCTTATTCACCGGCTTGTTCGGCTGAAAGGTGTTGTCCGTGTATCCTTTAATTACATTTTCAGCGTTAATAAACAATATGTTCTGTTCCGCCCAGTGGCCGGAAATATCTTTAAACTGAACTTTTTTAGCGACTTTGGGCTTTTCCCAGCCCTTCATTTTGTTATTGTCCTTCCAGTAAGGAGTTGCCAGCGCACTGCCCGCCGACAGCACCACCGAAAGACATGCAGCAGTAATAATAAGTAACAGCTTTTTAACCCTCATTAATAATCCCCCTTTGCCGGAAAATGTTCTTCAAAATATTGTCGACATAAGACTTTTCCTTTTCTCTAAAGGATTTTTTACCGGTTTTCTTTTCATCACCGTTGTCTTTATTCGGCTGCTTTTTTTGGGAAGTTCCCGAATTTTTTCCATTGCCGGGTTTATCCTGTTTGTTTTTATCGGGAAAAACCGATACAGCCCCGGGCTTTTCCTTTTCATCGTCATTCCCTTTTTGGGAATTGCCCGGCGCTTTTTTATCATCAACACTATCTCGTCTATTATCTTCCCTGACCCGCTTCACCTCATCATCCCTGTCCTGCAGTACCGGTGTTTTAACCTGCGGCAGGACAGGCGGACCCTGGTCAGGTAGCTTTACCTCTTTTTCATTGTCTTCTTTTTCTTTGTCCTCTTTTTCTTTGTCCTCTTTTTCTTTGTCCTTGAAGTGAAGTTTTTTCTTGTCGTCCCCGGAAAATAGATTTTCAAGCCTGATATTTTTGCTCTTTTCCAACTGTCGTAAATTTTCCCGTTTTAGTTCCTCTATCTCCACATTCACATGATTATCTTTGGCTTTCTCCCTAAACAGCATTTTTCCCTGGGAGACTCCGGCTTCATTGGCCTTCTGGCGAATCTCCGGCCGGACTTCCTGCACCACCACCCTGGACTCCAATGAATTGGCGATTAGCGGTTTTTCAATGGCTTCCTCCACAGACTCGGTTTTTACAACCTGCTTTATAGCAGCCGTTTCGTCGCCGGTTCTTTCGTCGCTGTACACCAGGGTACTTAGAATAAGGTTTTCCTGCCCCTCCTTGATATAGCCCTGATAAATGGCTTCCTCCACAATCAGGGACAAACCCTGGGACAAGGGGAGTTTCCTAATGTGAATATTGAGTAATAGCTTTTTTCCGTCCTCATTCAATCCCTTTTCGAAAATTATGCGGCTTTGGCCGTCAATCCCAAGTTCTATGCTGGGGTTAATGTCCAGAGACACGTAGGCCACGGCTTTCGGCTGCAGGCCGTCAGTCAGGCTGTAACCGGTTAAAAAGATTACAAGCAGAGCCGCCGCTGCCGCCAGTGTCCTTACAATTCCGTACCGGGCACCTTTGGCGGGCACCACCGTGGACGAAATCTCATCCCCCAGCCGGACCTCGTTACCGGGAAGACGGACTTCCTCAAATCCTCCGTCGGGGGTAATAACAATGCAGGAAGCGGTTTTCAATTCAACCACTACGCCGCTAATTATTCTATTTTTCACCGCTTACCGCACCCCCTCCGGCCCGGAGCCATCCAACCTTAAATATGAACTAAGGTATAAAAACCTCTCCCTGTAATATAAAACCAGCGCAACTGAAATTATGTATTTTCGTCCCCTTTCCAGGGTTTTTCGCCCCAGTCCGCATCCTGCGCCCAGTTCATTAAGCGGGAGACGCTTATTGCGGAAGAGGTAAGCCATCAAGTCGAAGCGACGGGCCATCTCCCGGGCCGCGCCAATCAACTCCTGCCGGTGCTGCTTTCTCTTTGGGGCTATGCTTACCAGTTCGTCAAATGTAATTTCATAATCAGCCAGCAATTTCCTGTATTCAGTTATCTCCAACGCCCGCTCCCGGGCTTCCTTCTCCTGGCGATATAGTTCCCAGGCCCGGTTTAATTCTGCAGGCGTAACTTCCTCTTCCCTGTCCTGCAGGCTTAATTCCGGGGGAATCAGCTTTTTTTCCCGACGGTAAAAGTCCTTGAGCCTGCTTTTGATAACCAGCCCCGCGAAGGCAGGAAAAGAATCGCTGCGATCCATGTCAAATCGGTCCACAGCCTCATTGAGGGCTATTAAACCGATACTCAGTTCGTCATCCCTACCCCATTCCAGACCTCTGCCGCAGCTTTTTTCTGCTATTCTCAAAACATGAGGTTTGTATGCCCTTAACAGTTCTTCCCGGGCCTTATCATCACCGGACCGGGCCCGGGCCAAATTAAACTCCAGTTCCTGCCGTTCCAGCAAAGCGACACATCCCCTCGCTACCCCCTGCATCACCTCACTAACAAGATCTGCTCAATAACCAACAAACTGTTAAGTCGGTTAATTGAACGGAATTTTCTATCAGCTTTCTTTTTTTTAATACGGAGGTATTAACAGGTTAGTGGGGGTAGTATAAAATTATTTGGTTTCTAGCCAAATGGGCTTTGATATTATTGACGGCATTGGCGAATATTTCGTTCCAGCCGCACTCCCGGTTGGGGACATTCCTCGTAAAACTCCCCTAACCGCTGCTTGCCGGTACCGTATACCTCCAGGCAAGAAAAAAGGAACCGGTATCGAATCCGATTCCCTTAGTGTAAGCCTTTACAATTAAGGCTTTATATACGCGTAGCCTTCAGCCTGTTTTTTGGCTATTTCCGTTATACCCGCCGGAACCACCAGGACGAAATCGGGCAGTATGCTTTCATCCATGGCATGCATTTTGAGGGCGTTGCGGCAGGCGGCAAACACTACCCCCTGGCTGTGTAAGGGTTTCATTTCCTTAATTAGCTCGCTTTTTACAACATCTCCGGCATAGTCAGTCACCCCGGCGCCATTGGCTACAATTTCTATATCCGCCTGGCCCTGCCCTACATCATTTATAAAATTCCGTACATTTACCAGGGCTCTTTTCCATCTTTCCGGCTCGTTCACATGAAACAGTACTTTAAGTCTTTCCAAAGCTAA
>CBEULQ010000280.1:0-4509 GCA_965543975.1 uncultured Desulfocucumis sp.
AAGCCTTCACTATATTATCCACCGAGGTGCCGCTGTACCCCGTGGACAGAAAGCATGTCAGGGCTGCATCCGCGATTAAATCCTTTTTAACGTCTCTTTTCAATATTATTACCCTTCTTTCCAGACGGACCGGTCGGTCACCTATATTTTATAACTTAAATTATTCATTGTTATTTATCCTCGCCGCACAGACTGTTCAGTCTGTTATTATTCTACGACCCTATATATCCCATGTCAATGATTTAATTTGTACTTAATATTTGCTTAATTTGGGTTGTTTTTGGTGCCTTCTAATATATTTTTCAACCAGCCTATCTTCAAGAGTATAACGACATTACTGTTTAATCTTTCTATTTCCCACTCTCAGGGCATATAATATTAAAACCATTTTTGACAAAGTGGGCGAGTTAAAATATGTCCAATGAGTTTTTCACCTTTAGAGAATACATGAAAAAAGATGACGCCCTGTTGACGGCGTCCATGGAAGACTATTTGGAAATGATATACCGTCTATCCAGGGAATTCGGGTTTACGAGAATCAACGACCTGGCTACGGCACTTAACGTACAACCCCCTTCCGCCACCAAAATGGTCCAGAAGTTAGCCGATGTGGGGGTGGTAAATTACGAAAAATACGGTATGATTTTATTGAGCAAAAAAGGGGAAGAGATGGGTAGAGCCTTGCTGGAACGCCATCAGATCATTGAGGATTTTTTGAACTTTCTGGGCATTTCCGATGATGTTTTGGAAGAAACAGAAAAAATTGAGCACACCATCAGCACCCAGACGCTAAACTGTCTTGCGGATTTTGTGGAATTTTTTAACAGCAGGCCGGAAGTTATCCGGGAATTTCATTTGTTTAGAAAAACCAGAGGGGAGCCCTGAGCAACCGGCTCCCTTTTATGATTAAGTCAAGGGGACACACCTTCCTGTGTCGGTATAAACCTTATTTCTTAGCAAATATAGCGGTCAGGGGACACACCTTCTGGTGTTTGTTTAAACCTTACTTCTTAACAAGTTCGGGAAGGAATGTCCCCAACTTATGGAATGATCCCAATTTATTTTATTAAGCAGCTCCCAGAAACCTGGCAGTATGGGCCACTATAAAACAGACAGTGATGGCAACACCCAGAGGTATGAGAGCTGCCAGAGCGGTCCACTTGTAGCTGCAGGATTCCTTAAAAATGGTCCAGAGGCTTGTTCCGCACGGGTAGTGCAGCAGGGAAAACAGCATCATGCAAACAGCAGTCAGCCAGGTCCAGCCGTGCTCTACCACGAACAACCGGTGCAGCGCTTCCAGACTGTCAAGCTCAACCATTGATCCTGTGGACATATAGCTCATGATCAAAATGGGCATTACAATCTCATTGGCCGGTAGTCCCAAAACAAAGGCCATGATAATATAACCGTCCATTCCCAGCATCTGCCCGAAGGGATCCAGCCAGTTAGCGGCATGAGCCAGGATGCTTACACCTCCAATATTAATGTTTGCCAGCAGCCAGATGACGGCACCAGCCGGCGCGGCGACACATACTGCCCGTCGAAGGACAAACAGGGTGCGGTCAAAGATAGATCGGACAATAATCCGGCCTACCTGGGGCTTGCGGTATGGCGGCAACTCCAGAGTAAAGGTGGACGGAACTCCTTTCAGCATCGTTTTGGACAGAACCCAGGATACCGCTAGGGTAGTCAGGATACCGAACAGCACTATGCCAACCACAATTATCGTGGCCCCGAAGGAAGTGGCCAACCCCATCACCAGAAGGCCGGCAAGGGCGATCAGGGTGGGAAAACGCCCGTTGCAGGGTACAAAGTTGTTCGTCAGCATGGCAATCATGCGCTCCCGGGGCGATTCGATAATACGGCAGGCGATAACACCGGCGGCGTTACAACCAAAACCCATGCTCATGGTAAGGGACTGCTTGCCGTGGGCTCCTGCTTTTTTAAAGAGATTGTCAAGATTAAAAGCAATTCTTGGCAGATAGCCCACATCCTCCAGCAGAGTAAAACAAGGAAAAAAAATGGCCATCGGCGGCAGCATCACCGATACCACCCAGGCCAGGCAGCGGTAAATTCCTTCCACAAGAAATCCGTTAACCCAGGCAGGCACGTGAAGCCAGTTTAAAAGCTCCGTCAGCCGCTCCTGTCCCCAGAAAAGAGCGGTGGCAAGAATTTCCGAAGGGACATTGGCGCCGGCCACGGTGATCCAGAAAACAACTGCCAGCAGCAAAAGCATGGAGGGAAAACCGAAAAACTTTGATGTAAGAATATCATCCAATTTTTTGTCCCAGTCTACTTGGGGTTTTCCTTTGCGGGTCACAACCCTCCCGGCAATTTCCTCCGCCCTGCTGTAGATACTGCCCACCATGGAATCATTTAATCTCAGAGAACCTCCCGGATTCAACTGGTTAGCTTCTTTCAGAAGTTCATTCAAACCTGTGGAAAAGGATCTCCGGCTCATGCCAGAACAACCCCTTCCATCCCGGTTAAAATACCGTCGTTTCTGGTAAGCCATTGTTCAACAGCAGCAATCACCGCCTGGTCTTTATCCAGTAAACGGAGCGCCAGCCAGCGGGCATTGAACGCTTCCCCGACCAGTTTTTTAATCTCTGGTTCCAGTTTGTGAACCGCCACTTCAATCTCTTCTTTATATCGGACAACATAGGGTTTCGTTTCTATCCGTCCGGCGGCGATGCCGTAAACCTCTTCAACCAGCGTATCAAGACCAATCCCATCCCGGGCCGTGGTGGGAACCACGGGCACTCCCAACTCGGCTGCCAGAGCATGATAGTTAATATGTATTTTTTTGCGCTCTGCTTCGTCAACCAGATTGACGCAAACCACCACTCTGGAGGTTATTTCCAGAACCTGCAGTGCCAAGTTCAAATTTCTTTCCATACAGGTGGCATCCAACACCACCACCGCAGCGTCAGGCCTGCCAAAGCAGAGATAGTCCCTAGCCACTTGTTCTTCCACAGAATTTGCCATCAATGAATAGGTACCGGGCAAATCAATAAGTTTAAAAACGAGACCCTGGTGAATGTAGCGGCCCTCCGCCCGGAGAACTGTTTTCCCCGGCCAGTTTCCGGTGTGCTGGTTTAGACCCGTTAACGCATTAAAAACGGTGCTCTTACCGGTATTGGGGTTGCCGGCCAAGGCAATCACGTAATCCGCGTTAGAGGATTGACTTTTACCAAAATTTTCTTTTGCGGCACCCCTTCCACAGGACTTGCTTGTTAAACCCATGGCTCTACTCCCCTTTAAAATTAATTAGTATTTTATAAGCCTCTTCTTTCCTGAAGGCAATGACGGCACCGCGCACCCTGTAGGCCTTGGGATCGCCCGCAGGGCTAACCCGGACGGCTTCCACAATGGTTCCGGGGACCATGCCGAGGTCCAGCATTCTTCGCCTGGTTATACCTTCGGCCTGGATGGAGTTTACTGTTGCCGACTTTCCAAGGGGCAAATCGCACAGGCTGATGATTTTGTTTGCCGGATAATCATCCTGCCTGTTATCCATATGATACAACTCCTTTTCTCAATTTTTTTCTTCCGTATAACTAATTTAGCCCAGGCTAACAATTGGTCAAAAAGGTGTCATCCCAATTGTCAACGTTTTAAAAGTTGCTATTGGTTATTTGCGTTTTTTATCATGGAAAATTTTATCTCAGCAAAAGAGTTTCTCTGGGCTAACTATAGGCTCCGTGTACCTGACAATACATCTTACGTCAGCTATTTTCCCTTTGTTACACGCCATAATTGGCAAATTTTCCACTGCCAGGACAGCAGTGGCCTCCGGGACTCTCTTTGAAGCAACTGGTTTTAGCCATGGGAAGAATGTCAAGAATAAAAAAGTTGTTACATATTTTAAGAGACGGTTTGCCAATGCTACTGTTATAAATACTAAATTTGAACGGGTTCATTATGATCAGGTCACTGCAGCTATTAGAGAATGGCGAAATCCGATATGAAGAGTCAATTAAAAAGGTACCCCCCGCCCGGATAAAATTGTACTGGGCTGATTTCTCTCAGCCGACAGAGGAAGAAGTCCAATATTTATTTGGCTTATTCGGGCATCACCATGATTTTTCGGTTAAAGACCGGCCGCATAATATTCGCAGGCCTAAAATCGATAATCGTGGGGAATATCGCTTTTTTGTATTGCACACGCTTTCCGATTCAAAAATTCACCCGGAAGTATTGTATCTTTTTGAAGGAAAAAACCACATCGTAACCTTTCATAGGTCCCCAAACCGTGTAATAGAAGAAGTATGGGAGCATATGAAAGAATCGCCCCAACGGATAGAAAAGGGCCTCGACTATTTGTTATACTCCGTGATGAATAGTCTGGTAAACCAGTACCACCCTTTGTTCAACAGAATTGGCAACGAGCTTGAACAGCTTGAATCCAAACATTTCTTAAACCTCACCCAGCCAATGATCAATCGTATTTTTAGGATTCGCAGGGATTTATTTACCCTGCGCAGCTCACTGGAACCCTTAAGGGAT
>CBEULQ010000281.1:0-4499 GCA_965543975.1 uncultured Desulfocucumis sp.
ACCTTTAACTACACTCTTTCCCTAAACGACTCTCTTCCTATATATATCCAAAAAGAATTATATAATTTTTTGCCGAATCCTTAAAAATAAAGGTATAATTACTGTGTATCCAAAACAAAATTGGTAATATATTTATGCAATTATGTTGGGACGGCAAATTAATTGGAAATAATATGGTAACAAAGTCAGCCCGAGGCTGATTTTTTTGCTGTGCATTTCATATAATTCATGGTTAAATATAATGTAGTGTAAACCATCAACCACCGGCAGGAGAGTGCAGTATTGACCATAGAACAGCAAACCGCAACATCCCGGGATGAAACTCTGGAAGTTTACGCCCTGGTGGGACCCAGCGGCACGGGCAAAAGCCACCGGGCTATTAAAGTCGCCCATGACTTTCAGGCTGAGGTAATAATTGATGACGGATTAATTATAAAAGGCAACCAGATACTGGTGGGACATACAGCAAAAAAACAGCCCACCCGCATCGGCGCCATCAAAGCAGCCCTATTCCAGGATAAAAACCAGGCCGAAAAAGCCAGGCAGACAATAAAGGGGCTTTTCCCGGAAAGAATTCTGATACTGGGAACATCAGTGGGAATGGTGGATAAAATAGCCGAAAACCTCAATCTTCCGGCCGTGACAAAATATATTTCCATTGAGGATATTGCCTCCGGGCGGGAGATTGAAAAAGCCAGGATGATGCGCTCCAGGTATTCAAAACATGTAATTCCCGCTCCCACGGTGGAGGTTAGAAAGAGCTTCCCCGGAACTCTCATCGATCCCCTGAGGGTTTTTCTGAAACCCCAGAGCAAAACCACTGGTAAAAGCTGGCTGGAGCAATCCGTGGTGCGCCCCACATTTACCTATTACGGCAGACTGACCATTTCCCGGCAGGCCTTAACGGCCATAGCCTCCAGGGCCGCTGAGGAAATCCCCGGAGTCAAGAGCGCCGGAAAAATCAACCTCACCCAGGACGATAACGGGGTAGCGGTGGAATTATACCCGGTACTCCTATTCGGCAGCAACTTGAATTCAGTATCAAGGCACGTGCAGGATATTGTCAGGGAAAAAATAGAATACATGACCGGTCTCTCTGTATCATCCGTAAACATAACGGTAAAAGACATTGTTTTCGAAAAAGACAGCAAACCTGTCATTCCGGTAAAAAATTCATAAAATAAAGCAAAAAAATGCTGCCCATGAAAAAAGGCAGCATTTTTTTGCTTTATTTTAAACCTATGTCCCGTGGGCGAAAACGTGGTTTCCTATCCTCGCCATCACGGGCAGAGTCCTAATCCATTGATCCGAAGCTATTCGGGGATTATAGAAGAATAGGGCTCCATCCGTGGGGTCCCAACCCATCATTGCCTGAATAGCGGCATTGACTGCGGTATCGTCAGGTTCAAGGTTTATTGACCCGTCCGCCACCGGTGTAAACTGATAGGTGCTGCTATTCCTCTCCATTATCACTTCCCTGATGGTTTTCGGGAATTGCGGGCTTTCCAGCCTGTTTAGTATTACAGCCCCCACGGCCACCTGGCCGGTGAAGCTCTCGCCCCTGGCTTCCGCGTATATGGCCCTGGCAAGCATATACAGATCCTCCCTGGAAAAGTTGCCCCGGGACAGTACAGCCTCCAGGTCCGCGCTTCTCCCTGGAATTAAAAGTACATCATCGGGGTGTATCAGGGTGCTGTTAAGTTTGTTGGCCTTTACCAGAAGCCTTAAAGGAACGCCGAAATTTTCCGCTATCCCGGATAAAGTATCCCCTTTCTTTACGGTGTAGCAAACTGCACCGCTTTCTGACAAAGTATCCGCACCACAATTACTTAGTGCCTTCAGATTTTGCCCGGCTGTTGCCAGACCTAGAGCCTGTCCGCCAAAAATTAGCAGAGCCACAGCAACAACGCCGATAAATCTGTAAAAAGTGGTACTCATATATCCTCCTTTCTGTTCCAACCAGTATTTTTCACAATAAAGCTTTATTTATATACATACCGTAATATGGTTTCAATCCCATTATATGTTTATAAAAACAATAAAATACCTAAAAACACTGCTTCGGTTAATTTTTCCATATAATATCCGGATTAAATGCCCCTTCTTCCTGTTCTGCCGGCAAAGGAGACTCCGAATTTTTGTCGAAAAAATAATAGCAGCGGCATACTAATCTGGAGGCATTTTATTAATGAAGAAATTTTTAACTTGCATATTGCTTTTTGTTTTAATGGTTTTCATCTGTAGCGGCCTTTCCATACCTGCTTACGCACTGGAATCTTCCAGTAGCATTTCTGTACTTATTGACGGGCTCCCGGTTGCCTTCGACACCAATCCGGTTATAAAAAACGGGCGCACCATGGTGCCTTTCCGGGCACTGTCCGAGACGCTTAATGTTAAAGTCGACTGGGACGACTCCACAAAAACCGTAACGGCATATAACGGCGCCACCACAATCAGGCTGCAGATAGGCAGCAGTATTGCCTATCTAAACAGCGCCGCCGTAACTATGGACTCCCCCCCGCTGTTATTAAACGGAAGAACGCTCATCCCCTTAAGATTCTTCAGCGAGGCGTTTAACTGCAATGTCGCCTGGATTGACAATATAAAAACCGTTAAAATTACATCCCCTAAAAAGGTAATGGAGGTAACAGGATTCTACGCCCTGGGGGACAGTCAGACCAGCAGCTGGACCGATCTATTTGAAAGTCCCTATCCTGATACCGGCCCGGGAAACACCGAAGCAATCAGCAACCTGGCACTGGGCTGGTACAGCCTGGACCGGGATGGAAATCTGCTCACCCAAAGCCGCACGGGATGGCAAAGGCCGGAAAGCTGGGAAAAAGTACTGGAAGCCGCAGATTACTATAAAATAAAAACGGAGATGGTTATCCATCTCACAGATAAGGATTCTGTCATTGCCAATATTATTACTGACCAGTTAGCTGTAGACAGGGCTATAGAGGGTATTGTAAAAGAGGCTGAACTGTATCAGGGGGTCAACCTGGATTTTGAAGGTCTGGGCTGGCAGGAAAATGGAGTAACCCTTGACCAACACAGAAATGCTTTTGTCAAATTTATCGGCTTACTCAATAACAAACTAAAAGCTGAAAATAAAAGCCTTATCCTTACCCTTCATCCCCTCAATAGCGCTTATAAAGGGTATGATTATGGTGAACTGGGAAAAAATTCAGACCGTATTGTTATAATGGCTTATGATTACGGAATCAAACCCGAACCTGTCAGTCATGTGCTGCAGGCGGTTGATCTGGCCAGAGCGGTTGTCCCCGCAGAAAAGCTGGTTCTGGGGATATCCATTCCCGGTGAGACCGTGGATAGTCTAAACACCAAAATAGGTATAGCAAAACGCTACAATCTCCAGGGCATTGCCCTCTGGAGGCTGGGCCTGTTGCCCGACGAAATTTGGCATTCTATAAAAAGCTCCGTAACAGCCGAAAAATAATATACACACTTTCGCAATCATTAAAACCAGCCAAATCCAACACTCAATCAACGCAAGTTTTTGAGAGCCGGATTTGGCTGGTTTTATTATTACTTGTTTAAAATTCTATTCCCTTTCTTGCCAGCATGCCGACAGTGGCGTAATGCTTTATATCTTTAAATTCATACACTTCATCCGCTTTATTTATTATATTATCCCGGGCATATCTTCCTGTTAAAAGCAAAATTACATTATCAGGTTTCTGATTTAATAATTCCAGTACCTGTTCTTCAGATATAAGATTAAAATGCACCGCATAATTAATTTCATCAAGCACTATTATATCATTTTTTCCTGATTTCAGTTCACGCAATGCTTCGTTCAATGCTGTGTTTGCATACTGCTGGTGCATCTTAATAACTTCTTCATCAGCACCCTTCACAAAACCCTTACCCATCTGTTTAATTGTAAAATTGTCATTTAGATTAGCTGCCGTTACAAGCTCTCCATATTGTCTTTCACCTTTAATAAATTGAAGAACCAATACCCTTTTACCTTTTATCCAATGTTTAAAACCTATTCCTAATGCAGAAGTCGTTTTACCTTTACCGTTTCCCGTCAATACAACAATTTTACCAGAGTCCATAATTAAACATCCCCTCCGGCAAGAAAAATAAGATACGTTACAAAACCGGGACTAATTTTTAAGACTGTCATAATCTATCCTACCTGGCAACTTTCCACCTCTCGGGCAAATCATAATACACAGACCACATATTGCCTTGCCCAGTGCTTTCCTGTTTTTTTCCAAATACTCTCCACATAATTTATAGTCTACTGTCGGTTTGTCTGTACCTAGAAACCATTCCCGATCTTCTATAGCCCCTGCAGGACATATATTTACACAGCTTTTACAGGAACCGCACCTGCTGTTGTTAACCGGCACAGCAGTATCCAGGGGCGCATTGGTTAATATTGTAGACCAACTCAATCTTGGTCCGAAATTTTTATTTATAAGAAGACCGCTCTTGCCTATCCATCCAAGCCCTGAACATGTGGC
>CBEULQ010000282.1:0-4471 GCA_965543975.1 uncultured Desulfocucumis sp.
GGTAAGCAGGGCTAAAAAGCTGTTAAAAAAATTCAAGTAAATAATGTTATATGATTTTCTGGAGGTGTAGTATTGTTAAAGGCGGTACTTTTTGATCTGGATGGAACTCTTCTCCCGGTGGACACCGGGGAGTTTATGGAAGAATATTTGAAGGATCTGGCGGGTACGGTGCATACGCTGTTGGACCCCCAACTTTTTGTCAAGGCGCTTCTGGCCAGCACTTCTGCCGTGATGGACAATAAAGACCCGGAAATCACAAATGCCGATGTTTTCTGGGGAGATTTCCGACGTCGTCTGGGTGATTGTATAAACGAACTTGAGCCGCTGTTGGAGAGATTTTATGCCGAAAGGTTTGGAGGGCTTATCAGGGTTGCCCGACCCAGTCCGCAGCAGGCAAGAAAATCGGTGGAGGCGGCGCTTGACAGAGGGCTGAAAATAGTATTGGCAACCCAACCCATTTATCCCTTATCGGCAATTCGGCAGCGCATGTCCTGGGCGGGTATTGAAGACATGCCCTGGGATTTGGTTACCAGTTACAAGGATATGCACTTCTGTAAGCCTGCTCCGGAATATTACCTGGAAATTGCAGGTCGACTGGAACTGCATCCCGGTGAATGCATTATGGTGGGCAACGATGTGTTGGACGATATTTCCGCGGCGAAGGCGGGAATGAAAACTTACCTGGTGACGGATTACCTGATTGATAAAAAACAGGAGGATTTGCGACCCGACTGGACGGGCCGGCTGGCGGAGTTGGCCGGATGGCTGGCGGATGCTTAATTTATTTCTTCTGTTTCCATAAATTGTTTTTCCATAAATAAGGTGCAATTATGCACAGAACGGCAATTTAAGAGAATAAAAATTTGAGCCGGGCAAATAATAAAGTAGAAATTTATACATAATCGGGGAGGCATGAGAATGCACGTTAAAGTTACTGAAATGGTGGGCCACTCGGATACCGGTTGGAAAGACGCAGTTCAGACGGCGGTTACAGAGGCTTCCAGATCACTAAATGAAATTGTTGGAGTAGAGGTGGTAAACTTTACCGCCAGTGTGGAAAACGGCAGGGTATCACACTTCAAAGCCAATTTAAAAGTCGCCCACAAATCGTAATAAACTTGAGAGGGGACATCCGTAAGGGTGTCCCCTTTTGAGTATAATACTCACACCGGGTGGAAACATAAAACTAAAGCCGTTAAGAGTCCGGGAATATATGGTATTAGACTGGATGGATTCAGCTATGAAAAGAAACGTAATAGTCGTGACTGACGGGGACCGGGTGGCTAAAAGGGCTGTGGAACAGGCGGCCAGGAATATAGGTGCCCGCTGTATTTCATCCTCCGCAGGCAATCCCACCAGGCTCACCGGAGAGGAAATAGTGTCCATGGTTATGACCAGCCCCCACGACCCGGTGGTTGTGATGCTGGATGACAGGGGCAAACAGGGTACCGGTAAAGGTGAAAGGGCGCTGGAGTACATAACCGGGCACCCCGGCATAAATGTTCTGGGTGTACTGGCGGTAGCCTCCAACACCTTATATACCCAGGGCGCAACGGTGGACGGGTCGATAACCAGGGAGGGCAGAATAGTGCCCGGCCCCGTGGATAAACTGGGGCACCAGGAACCCCAAACGTATCATTACCTGGAAGGGGATACTGTGGAAATACTGGATTCACTGAATGTGCCGGTGGTAATCGGCATAGGCGATATAGGCAAAATGGACGGGGCGGACGACCCCCTTGCAGGTTCGCCTCTAACAACCAAGGCCTTTAAGGAAATATTAAACAGGAGTGGTTTTGGTGAAAGCAAAAACACCCATTAGCAAGAGGCTGGAGCAAAATATAGAATTTCTCAAAGAGAAAATGGCCATCGACCAAAATTTCGACGTTATATTGAGGGAGATGAAATTTGGCAACGTCGATGTCGCCCTTCTTTTTATTGACGGTCTTACCAATGACCAGATAGTTACAGAGATACTCGATCACCTTATGAAAATAGAACCCGGGGAGCTTGGTATCCACACCTTTGACAAAATATTCCGCAAGCACGTCAACTATACCGAGGTTGACAAGGTTGACAACCTGGAAGAGGTTATACAGAAAGTTCTCATGGGTCCGCAGGCGCTTCTCATTGACGGCGAAGACCGGGCTATTATCATCGATGCCAGGACATACCCAGCCCGCAGCCCTGCCGAGCCGGATTTGGAGAAGGTGGTGCGGGGCTCCCGGGATGGTTTTGTGGAAACCATGGTTTTCAACACGGCGCTCATTCGCAGGAGGATCAGGGACCCCAGGCTGCGTATGGAGGTCATGCAGTGTGGTAACAGGTCAAAAACAGATGTGGTGGTGTGCTACTTAAAGGATGTGGCCAACCCTCAGCTGGTAAAAAATGTTAAACACAACATCGACCGGGTTAAGATAGACGGATTGCCCATGGCCGAGAAGGCCGTGGAGGAATTAATATCACCCGGCTCCTACTGGAATCCCTTTCCAAAGGTGCGGTATACTGAAAGGCCGGACGTGGCTGCGGCCCACCTCCTGGACGGGCACGTGCTGGTGCTGGTTGACACATCCCCCAGCGTTATGATTACTCCCACCACGTTCTGGCATCACCTGCAGCATGCCGAGGAATTCCGGCAAAACCCCTTGGTAGGGGGATACCTGCGCTGGGTGAGGTATATTGGTGTGGCCGTATCACTATTCTTGCTGCCCCTTTGGCTGCTGGCCGTGCTGCAACCGGGCATACTGCCGCCTGCCCTGAAGTTTATCGGGCCTGCCAAAGATGCTGCCATACCAATTTTTTGGCAGTTCATCATAGCCGAGTTAGCCATAGATATGGTTCGCCTGGCCACCATCCACACCCCCACGGCGCTGGCTACGGCCATGGGTCTGATTGCAGCCCTTTTAATCGGACAAATCGCCACCACCGTGGGTTTGTTCACTCCAGAGGTCATTATGTATGCGGCAACCGCCGCGGTAGGCACATTCCTTACCCCCAGCTATGAATTGGCCCTGGCCAACAGACTGGTGCGGATTTTCCTGCTTATCATGGTGGTGTTGCTCGGCCTGCCGGGATTCTTAATCGGCGTCGCGGCATACCTGGTTTTTCTGGGCACCACCAGATCGTTCGGCGTGCCTTACCTGTGGCCTGTTATACCTTTTAACAGCGAGGCCGTTAAAGGAGTGCTGTTCAGAACACCGGTAGCCATGAACAACATACGTCCCAGTGCTATAAAACCAAGGGACGATGTCAAACAATCGGTTCCGGCCCCTGCCACAAAACCTTTCGGCAGGCGGCGAAAAACAGAAAATGATGATAAATAAACGTGACGGGTATGAAAGGTCTGTCCCTTTGGGGGCAGGCCTTTTTTGGTAAGCATAACCAGAGTAATTATTGCCCATAATATTTAGGAGGCCGTTGAGCGGAGGTTGATTTTATTGTCGTTAACAGTGGGAATTCCCAGAGCGTTGCTGTATTATCATTATTTTCCCATGTGGAAGACTTTCTTTGAAAAACTAGGGCTCCGTGTTGCTGTATCGGGACACACCACCAAGGCAATAATGGAGAAAGGCGTCAAGCTTTGCGTGGATGAGGCTTGTTTGCCTGTGAAGGTTGCATTCGGGCATGTGGCTGAGCTAAAGGATGTGGACTACATTTTCCTGCCGAGGTTGGTCAGCGTGGCGCCTTCGGAATACATTTGCCCGAAATTTTTGGGCTTTCCGGATATGGTAAGACAGGAATCGGATAGCCTGCCGCAGCTTTTAATCATCAATATGAACCAGTACCGCCGGCAGGGAGATCTTTTTGCCGCCTTCAGCGAAATAGGAAGGTTCTATAAACACAACCCGGCCAGGGTATATCTGGCCTACCGGGAGGCATTAAAAGCCCACAGCCGGTATTGTAATCTGCTGCATAAAGGTTTTATGCCGGATGAGGCAATCAAGCTGTCCGGGGGATATGGTCAGAGAGGCGCCGGGGAAGTAGAAAGGGCGGGTGTTTCCGGGGAAAAGCCCGTGGTGGCTGTGGTTGGACACCCATATAACATATATGACGGGTTTGTCAGTATGAATCTAATCAGACGACTGGAGAAATCAGGATTTAAAGTGGTTACCCAGGATAACCTGCCATGGGAAACCCTAAGGCGGCACACCGCCAGGCTGCCTAAAAAACTATTCTGGACCCTGGGCCAGGGTATGATCGGCGGCGCCCTGCATTATCTTTCGAACCCGGAGGTCAGGGGGCTGGTACACGTGGCCTCATTTGCCTGCGGCCCGGACTCAATGACAGGTGAGCTTATAGAAAGATACGTGCGCCGGACGGGAGGAAAACCATTTTTAAATTTAACCCTGGACGAGCACACCGGTGAGGCGGGGGTTGTGACCAGGCTGGAAGCATTCACCGACATGATAAACCTGCGCCCGGCCAGCGGTTGCCGGCAGGGTATTTAAAAAATTTTAACCTGGAGGAAAAT
>CBEULQ010000283.1:0-4464 GCA_965543975.1 uncultured Desulfocucumis sp.
AAAATTTTAGAAGATGATTTGGGAATCGCTTATTCGACAGCGACCCGCTACGGATTAAATTGGGCCAATGTTAAAGCGTTAAGGGATAACCTAACCCCTGACGAGATAACTAAGCTGGAAAATATTCTTAATACCATTAGAAATATAAGCGATAACGCCAACCTGAGCGAACTGACTGTAAGCGCAGGCACATTGGATCCGGTCTTTGAGCCAGACACCACCGAATACACAGTTATTGTGGGCGATGTTAGCGGGTTTACCGTCACCCCAACCACGGCTGACGCCAATGCTACGGTAGAGGTTGAAAAAAAGACTGTACAAAGTGGAACTGCGTCCGAGACTATTTCTTTCAATGGAAATTCCAGAAAGGTTAAAGTTACTGTTACGGTAACCGCTCCAAGCGGTATTAAAAAAGATTACACCCTAACAGTACTCAAGCCTAAGGAGGAAAAACCAAAGAAAAACGACGAGATTATAGATTGTGCTGAAGAACCGGTAGACATTACTATTCCCAAGGGGGTAAGCGGAACCAAAATAAAGGCTAAAGTTAATGCAAACCATGAAGCTGCTTTACCGTTCGTACAGGCTCAGGTTGCTACCTCGCTAGGTACTGTTTATTTCCGGATTCCCGATGGAACGAAAGTAAACGGCCCGGCCGGTTGGGACGGCACTATTGCCTTGGCTACAGTCTTGGAAAATACCAGTGTCAGCATCGACAACGGTAACGTCAGCGCGGTGGTGGAAGTAGGCCTTCCTGATGCGGCACTGACCTTTGATAAGGCGGTCAGGCTGGTTCTTCCGGGGCAGAAGGGAAAATCAGCAGCCTACAAAAGGGGTAATGACAACCCCGTATCCATTACCAGAACAATAAGCGCCGACTCCCAGACGGCGGCCGATGCTGAACTGCCGGCAGAGGGAGATGGCAAGATAGACGTCGGGTCCGACCTGGTGATCTGGACCAAACACTTCACCCAATTTATTGCTTACACACCCGCAGGTGGCGGCAGTGGCGGCGGTGGCGGCGGTGGCGGCGGCGCTCCGGCTGCACCGGCTGTAACCGCCATTAGCGACACCGAACTTGACGCGGCTATAGAAGCTGCCGGTTCCAGTGGAATAATTTCGATTAAAGCTGCTTCGGATAACAAAATCGGCTTTACCATCGCTCAGTTGGAAAAGGTGGCTTTGACGGGTAAACAAATAGAAGTGAAAACTTCAGATGTAACCTTTACCCTACAGGCGGAAGCCTTAAAAGCCCCGGATCTGAACCTTAACGATGTATCCGTACTTCAAATCGGCGCGGACAAGCTTGGCTCCGATGCCGCCAAAGAAACTGTGGCTAAGGCCGTATACGGTGGGCCAAACAATGTTGCCGGAGACATTTTCAGCCTAAGTGCGCTGGCGGCAATGAAAGACGAAACCCAGCAAGATATTGAGAAGTTCAACGGGATAGTAAAGGTTACCCTGCCGGTACCGGAATCCGCCCGGGTTGCTGCTTCCAAGGGGGATCTGCGGGCTGGCCGGTTTAACGAGGAAACCGGCGCCTGGGACATCGTTTTGGGCCAATATGAAGGGACCAGCGGCACGTTAACATTCGAAACCGATAAATTCAGCAAGTGGGCGCTTCTTATTCCCAAACCGCCGGGATTATCCGACATCACCCCCAAACCGATGGTCTTCTCCGATATCACCGGACACTGGGCTCAAAAAGATATCGAGTTCATGACGGCCAAAGGTTACGTCAAGGGTAGGGGCGACGGCACCTTTGCCCCGGACGTGGCGGTAACCAGGGCAGAGTTTGCCACCTTGCTGGTGAACGAGTTGCAACTTATAGATGAGGGAAACATAACCTTCCTGGATGTGCCGAAGGACGCCTGGTATTGCAGCTTCGTAGCCAGGGCTTCCGCCGCCGGGTTAATCAAGGGTTATAATGACGAAAAATTCGGATCGAAAGACAGCATTACCCGGGAGCAAATGGCAGCCATGATCGCCAGTGCACTGCAATATAAAGGAAAACTGAAAGATACCGGAGATACTGGTGCTATACTGGACAAGTTTGCCGATAAAGACTCGATTTCCGGCTGGGCTGTATTACCGGTAGTCCAAATTGTAAGTCAGGAAATCATCAAGGGGCGCCCGGGGACAAATGGAACTCTACTGTTTGCTCCTCAAGATAAAGCCACCAGAGCAGAAGCAACGGTTATGCTCAAACAATTGCTGAGTTTGTTATAGATCGTTGGAGTATCTATCATGGGTAAGATTTTAGCCTTCGGGTAAAATCTTGCCCGGCTTTTTTTTCACTACATTGAAGTCACTATATTGAAGGCTTGGGGGTAAAGCGTTGTTTAAGTTAAGTGCAAGGTTTTTGCGATTCGTTTTTATTGTCTCGTTGTTTCTCTTTCTAGGGGCAGGTGCTTCATTTGCACAGCCCTCGGATATTCAGGGACACTGGGCGGAGAAAAAAATTATCGGCTGGATTGATAAAGGCCTCGCCAAGGGATATGCGGACGGGTCATTTAAACCCGACTATAGCATTACAAGGGCAGAGTTTATCGTCCTGGTCAATAAATCCTTCGGATTTACGGGGAGCTCTCCGGTTAATTTTACCGATGTTTCGTCAACTGACTGGTTTTTTAAA
The DNA here is from genome assembly GCA_965543975.1 of uncultured Desulfocucumis sp. GTDB lineage: Bacteria > Bacillota > Desulfotomaculia > Desulfotomaculales > Desulfocucumaceae > Desulfocucumis. The sequence goes on from CBEULQ010000283.1 coordinate 2,636, forward strand.
GAAGTTTCCAAGGCCATGGCAGCCGGATATATTTCAGGCTATGAAGATGGTACTTTGAGGCCCGAAAATGAAATCAGCCGCCAGGAAGTGGCCGTAATTCTTTTCAAACTGTTAAAACTAAAAACTCCTGAAAACGAGAATACGGTAAGCAGATTTAAAGACCTGGAAAGCATTCCCCAATGGAGCAAGGGACCGGTAAATGCGGTTGTGGAGAACGGGTACATGGCAGGGTATCCCGACCAGACATATCAGCCCGAAAGATCCATCACCCGGGCGGAAGCCATAGTCACACTGGATCGTGCCGCGGATGGTGCCGCGGATCGTCCCGCGGGAGATTCATCAAAGGCTACATTTTTTAACAAAGCCGGGACCTACGGACCGGAACAGGGCATAAAGACGATCGATGGCAATGTAGTTATCAGTGTCGCAGGGGTCACACTGCAGAATACTGTAATCAACGGGAGTCTTGCTTTAACGGAGGACATCGGCGAAGGCAGTGTCTTCCTTAAAAATGTTACGGTAAGAAATACAATCATTAAAGGCGGTGGAACCAACAGCATTACCCTTGAGGATTGTACATTGGGTAAGCTAACGATTAATAAAAGTGACGGTAACGTGAGAGTAATCGCTTTGGGGAACACGTCCGTTGCCGAAGTGGAACTGAATTCGGGAGCCAGGCTGGAAGAATCCGGGCTTACCGGAAATGGGTTTGACGGTATAACTATTGCCGGAACTGTTCCGGCAAATTCGGTAATAGTGTTAGACGGCAAATTTCAATCCGTTGAGATAGCGTCACCCAAAATTACTGTTCAATTGGTAAGAGGGTCGGTCGCCAGGCTGACTGTCGTGAGAGGCGCCGCAGGAACGACTGTAAAAGTGGCCGAAGGGGCAAGGATATCCTCCTTAATCCTGAATGCGGCAGTAACGGTGACAGGGCAGGGAATTGTGGAAAAAGCCCAGGTAAGTGCCAACGGGGTCACGATGGAGAAATCACCCGTCAAAATTGTTCTAGCTAATGGTATCTCCACAACGATAGCAAATAAAGTAGTGACCCAATCATCCTCGACCTCCCAGGCATCCGGCGGGGGGGGAACCACCGTCAGCGATAACAGCGCTCCCAGGATCAATGCTGCCACAATTACTGTTGGCGGTAAAGTGAGGAATGTGGCCATTAGCGACGGTATTAAAGGAAGCGTTGACTTATCCGGTCTTGATGGGGCATTGCTCATAACCGAGGGAACGATCAATGTTTCGAAGGCGTCAACTCTAACACTTAATGCGAAAGTTGGACCTTTTGAAGTTCCGGTAACTCAAAAATTAAGTTCTGGTAACAATCAACTGGAAGCGATCAGCGTCCTAAGACAGATTGGAGAAAATGATATGGATTTAGATACTTTTAAACAGTTATTTGGCAATCCGGCTGTCTTAAAAGGAACTTTAACGGATGACAGTAACAATTCCTCATCTGTATCATTAACCATTACCCTACCCTAGGAAAGATTTTCTTGTGTCTGATTTAACGGACCCGGAATTATCCGGGTCTGTTTGCCTTTAATGCCACAATGGGATGGTACAGGTACTACTTGCTAACTAATAATTGAACAACAGGTAAAAGATGGAAAAAATCTACACGTTAATCCTGAACTGATACCCTCTCTGTAAATAAGGAAGTAAAACAACTCTGGTATAATAATAAACCATTGGGGAAAAACTTCAATTTACTTGGCGATTGCTGTAAATATTAAAAAATTCTATAATATAGAGGCCAGTGTAAATGCCGGAAAAAGGGATTATCAGCACTAACCAGTTCATTTGGATGCTTTTCATAA
>CBEULQ010000284.1:0-4462 GCA_965543975.1 uncultured Desulfocucumis sp.
CTAATATTTTTGAAATAATCCGCTTATAGCAGCTTTTTCATTTAGCGGCCTGTAGCGCCGTACGTTCCCTGCATGCCTGGCAAGTTCTGGCCCTGCATGCCGTAGAAGTTTTGAGCGGCCATACCGGGGCTTATCATTTGCTGAGTGGCCATGCCTGCCTGCTGCCCCATCATGCCCGTGCCCACAGAAGTGGCATAGGTTCCGGCGGCAGTAGCCCGGGCAGGTTCCACCTGGTAATAACCCCTGGTATACATGAGTTGAAATATTTGCCTGTGGGTATTGAGTTCGTCGTTATGGATCTGCATTAGAACATTCCGTGATCTGTCGCTGGCAGCTTCCAGAATGGCGTGGTGGTAACCGGTGGAAATAAGTTTGGCGTCCAGAAGCAGATCAGTAAGTATGTCACGATCACCCAAATTCATATATATCACCTCCAATTAATGTCCCCGATTAATGTCCCCGACTTTAATGGCCGCCCATACCAGGCATACCCATACCGGCGGTTCCAGCCAGGCCGGCTTCCTGAAGCAGGCCATTAAGCATGCTGATATGCCGCTGACTCCGGTCTACACTCTGCTGGAGCAGGCTCTGTACAGCGGGATCCCGGGACAGGTTAACATAGTTCTGGGCTTTTTTGGCGCATAAATCCTCAGCCTTTAGCTGCTCCATAATGAGAAGTTTTTCAATCTCGCTCAATGTGGTATTCACTAACTCACCTCCCCGCTTTTAGGTACGGTGTTAGTATTATCCATGTTTAATTCATTTATGTAACGGCTATTTCGGCCTCAGCTACTTTGAACATTTCTGTATATATTTAAAGGCCCGCTGCATATATAGGTAAGGGGATACACCTTTATTTCAGTAGTCAGTGTCGGTATTTAGAATTCAAGGGTGTCAAGAACCCCGTCCCCCTGACACCCCCCGCCCTGACACCCCCCACCTTGACACCCGACGACTGACTTCCGACAAGAGAAGGAATGTCCCCAATTTATGCAGGAGGCCTTGAATATGCCCGGACAAAAATTGCTGGTAACAATAATCACCATACTGGTGTTTTTTTGTTATGCCCCCGGTGCCGTAGCAGGTTATAAAATTGTAATTGATAAATCCACCAATCAACTGACTCTTTATAATAATGAAAATGAAGTAAAAACTTTCCCGGTGGCCACCGGGAAAGAACCCTCACTCACCCCCGAAGGCCAATTTTCCATTGCATGTAAAATAGTAAACCCATATTACGGTAAATTAAATATTCCCGGCGGCAGTCCCAAAAACCCTCTGGGAATAAGGTGGCTTGGCTTAAACCTGGGTGGAGGGGGGCAATACGGAATTCATGGAACAAATAACCCTTCCTCCATCGGCAAATATGCCTCAGCAGGATGCATCAGAATGAATAATAAGGACGTGGCATGGCTTTTTGACACCGTCCCGGTGGGAACTCCCGTGGAAATATACCGTTCGGGGAAAAAGAAAAATATTGTGGAAAAACAAAAAGCCCCGGAGTTCAAAATTGACCCGGGACTGCCCGAAGATATAAAAACAGCCCTGCGGCAAGGAATGATAATTCCCCCGGAAAACGGCGGCTGAGCACATATAGATTAACATCACTTATAGTCTCGTCCATATGACCTGTGGATAAATAAGCATGTCGCTAAAGGATTACGATACATTATAATATGCCATACCGAAAACCTTTGGGCCCACATGGGTCCCTATTACCGGGCCGAATTCGGATTTTACAACTTCCCGGCAATGGAACTCTTCTTTAATTTTGGACTCCAGGGAATTAAAGCCATCGGCTCCATTGCCTTTGATAAGAGAAAACATATAGCTGTTATCGTTAACATTGTCCTTTTGGGCTATTTCGAATATTTTCTCAGCGGCCCTTGATTTTCCCATGATTTTCGCTATGGGAACTATAACCCCGTCTTTTATGGCAAGCACCGGTTTAATATTTAACAGTGACCCTACAAACCCCTCTATCCTGCTTAACCTTCCTCCCCTGACCAGGTATTCCAGAGTATCAACCACAAAATATATGCTTATGCTTTCCCTTATTTTTGTTATAATTTCTATTATTTCTTCCCTGTTCTTCCCTTCATTGGCGGCCTTTGCCGCTGCCATGGCCATTAAACCCAACCCTGCGCTGGCGGACAGGGAATCTATAATGAAAATGTCTTTGTAACCGCATATATCCTTAGCTTTTTGGGCGGATTGAAGGGTTGCGCTCAAATGAGAGGAAATGTGGATGGAGATTACACTCTCCCCCATCTCCATACACTTCTCATAAATATCAAGAAAATCAATTGGATCCGGGGGCGAGGTGGCAGCAATTTCCGATTGCAATCTCTGGTAAAAATTGCTTTTATCAATGTCCACCCCGTCCCGGTATACATTAACCCCGAAAATGACCTTTAAAGGGATCACGTATATGCCAAGCCGCTCCGCCACATCCGCTGATAAATCAGAGGTGCTGTCCGTTACAATGCGAATTCTTGACAAATCAAATCACCACCGCTAATTTTTTTTTGCCCGGCAAGGCAAATATTAAACAAACAAATTATTGCATAAACCTCTGGTTATTTTCCATAATTCCTTAAACTCAATTTTTTAATGACAAAAGTCCCAGCGTTAAACACAGCCTACGGATTAGATGCGAGATGTGGAAGGCACTTCTAACTTCTCACATCTCACTTCTCACTAGTCATAGCCGCCGAAAGACCGGCCAAATGGCCTGTGGAAAAGGCAATATGCATGTTGAAGCCTCCTGTATAGCCGTCAACATCCAGCACCTCTCCGGCAAAATAAAGCCCTTGTACAATCTTTGACTCCATGGTGGCGGGATTAATCTCTTTGACATCCACCCCACCTGCAGTTACCACTGCTTCCCTGATGGGCCTGGTTGATGTGACGGTCAGTGAAAGCCCTTTCATTCTCTCGGCCAACCTCCGCCAAACAGTCTTTCCGGCCTGTGACGCCCTTAGACCGCCATCAACACCGGCAGCATTAATAACTACCGGCGCCAGACGGTCCGGAACCATTATCCGCAATACGTTCTTCAAGGTCTTTCCCGCTGCCTCATGCCCGGCCGCCTCCATTTCACCGGTTATTTCTTCGCTGTCCATGCCGGGAAACAAGTCAATTACCAATGTCAGATTTTTCCCCCCATCATTCCTTTCGGTAAGCCATAATGCGGCAGCCCTGCTCACTTTCAGCACCACCGGACCTGATACCCCGAAATGGGTGAATAGCAAATCCCCCTTTGTAATATCCAGCCTGCGCCCCTCACCGTACAGTTCAACCTTTACATCTTCCAGCGACAAACCCTGCAGCTGCTTTGATTTTATCCATTCATCGGCACAAACCAGGGCCACCCCGGAGGGAAATAAACTATTGATTTTATGCCCTGCAGATTCGGCCAGCCGGTAGCCTTTACCCGTGGAACCAGTCCCTGGATAGGAAAGCCCTCCAGTGGCAACAATCACCCGGCCGTAATATTTATCTCCGCTGGAGGTTGCCACACCCAGACATCGGGCATCCTTCAGCAGCAGTCCTTCGACCTCAATGGAACATTTAATTTCCACTCCCAGGGTATGAAGATAATCGAGCAGCGCAGACACCATATCCTCTCCGCCTGCCCCGGAGGGAAAAACCTTCCCCTCATCCTCTACCCGGGATTTAATGCCCAGAGATCTAAAAAAGCCGCGACAGTCCTCCCCGGTAAAGCGGCGAAATGCGCTATATAGAAACTTTCCGTTTCCCGGCACATTTTCTATCATCATCTCAGGGCCGGCGATATTCGTAAAATTACACCTCCCGCCCCCGGCGATGGCCATTTTACGCCCGGACCTGGCTTTTTTCTCCAGCAGCAGCACCCGGCCACCGGCTTTAGCGGCGGCGGCCGCAGCCATCATTCCGGCCGGCCCGCCGCCTACAACTACCACATCATAATCGGATGATAAAATTTTACGATTAATCGATTCAAACCCCCAAAAAAATATAAATTTTTCGAAGATATATTTGATATAGATTTATAAATATAATTTTACCATTTTATTTATGATTTAGATAACCTGAGAAGGTGTGTCCTCTGACCCGGGACATTTCTCCCGCCGCAAAAGACATAACACCGCTATCCCATAACTAAAGTATTATCGCAGACCTGTTGGCTTTCTATAATTACCTGATATAACGGGACAAACGCACACAAAAAAAGGACAGGAGGCTCAAGCAGGAAATGACATTTATCCTGTAGAATAGTGTATAACATCCAAAATTCAACATTTGAGGTTATGCAATGCCTACTAAGGCTTTACTACTGGATAAAGTTGTTAAGGAGACCATTTCTGCCATAGAAATGGGTAAAAGGCAGATTTACGAAATAGCCGAACATACCATGGCGGAATATAACCGGCTTAAAAACGAACTGGCCGAGGTAATAAAGGAAGTAGCAGCCTTAATT
>CBEULQ010000285.1:0-4444 GCA_965543975.1 uncultured Desulfocucumis sp.
ATGAATACCGCCCACAAGCAGATCCGCCAGCATCAACATCCAGGTGTTTATAACTAACGTAAAAACCCCGAATGTAAGGAAGTTGAGAGGTAGGGCAATTAATATTAACAACGGACGGATAAACAGGTTGATTACCGTCAGAACGGCCCCCGCCAGGACACAGGCAAAAAAATTATCCAGCCTGACGGCGGGAAAAACCAGGGGCGCCGCGTAAAAGGCAGCAGAATTTATAAAAAATTGCAGGACATATTTCTTCATATCCGAAATCCTTTTCCTCAGTATAAATCAATGATTATTTCAAAATCCCCTGTATTCACCTCAACCGCCCGCCATCTTCCCATACGGCGCAGTTCGTCGATGACTTCCCTGCACAGAGCCACAGCCCGGAAGGGATGGAAATCGATGAGAAAAGATTTATGAGTGCGGCTCAAGTGCGGCTGGCTCAGGACTTTTCCACGAAAAACCCCGGCAGTTTTCTCCCACAGCAAGGCCAGGTCGGCGACGGCTTCCAGGGTCACGTCCAGTACGGGTAAAAAGATTGGTATGGTAAACCCTTTTCCATTTTTCCTTATTCGTACAAAAACAAAGTAACTGCGGCGTGGCATGCTAGTCCACATAGACCTCCACCCTTACTCTTCCTTCTTCCTGGTCCTCAACGTCGATGTCGACCAATTTTTCATCTACCAGGCCCTGGTCGATAATCTGAATCAATTCTTCCAGGTTCACACTGGTAAGATCTATCCCTTTCTTTTGCATCTCCAAGTGCGCTTCCTCCGGGATAAACTTCATGCCGAAGACGGCGACCTTGGAAAAAGCCTTCATCAGTTTCAAGGGAATGTTGATATTTACTTTCTTTGTTTTGTCCCCGCTCACGCGCACCCGGAGAAACCTGTCAGGGCCGCGGGAGGACTGCTTTTCCTCCGTCTCTTCCAGCGCTTTCAGCAAATCCATACCCTCGGCAGGAGTGATTTTCCCCTCCTGGATCATTTCCAAAATTTTAATTTTTTCGCTGCTCATTTGATTTAACTCCTTTCCAATTATTGCAGAAGCCTACTTGCCGGCTTTTTTAAGCTGCCGAACAGCATCCTGGGGAGTGATTTCTCCTTTCTCCAGGGAGAGCAGTATTTTTTGCCGGGTTTCCTTGTCTTCCTGGAGGTCAACCTTTTCCGCCCGGTAGCCCAAGGCCTGAATAACCCCCTCCAGTCGGTTTCTGACCGTGGGATAGGAAATACCCAGTTCTTTTTCTACGTCCTTTATATTCCCCCGGCATTTAATAAAGACTTCGATAAACTCCACCTGCTCGTTTGGAAGGCGGCAGAATTTGCATGTGTCAAATTCACCTTCCAGCTTTGTCTGACAATGCGTACAGGTCAGTTTGCTGACCAGCATTTCTTGGCCGCAGACGGGGCAGCGGCCCGGATACCTGTATTTGATTAAAATCACCTCCAAACAGTGCTTTTGAATGGATTTCATATTCTTTAGAATAATTTAGCACGGTGTATTAAATATGTCAATATGTTGTTTAATAATATTAATGTACAAATTAATATTATTAATATCAGGATCGATCTGGTCCATTCCTTCGAACCCGCCCGGAACCTTACTATCTTTCAAATCAAGGGTTTCCATATTACTAATACCGATATTGATGCTCAGACGCCAGGCATAAGCAACAAAGGGGACAGTTCTCGTGTCTCTGACAGTACGCTAGAGACAGAAAGGAGAACCGTCCCTTTGTCTAGCCTTTCCCTTTTACCCCGTAGGGTCTGGCTTTAAGTCTTTGATTCCACTCTTTCTGGCATTATTTCGGGTCATAACATTCATTATCAATTTCACCAGCCACGGGGCACGGGTATTATCGAGCGATCCTCTAAAACTAAAGTTTCAACCCCCGTCAGACCGTCCTTTATTATTTTTTCTGATCCAGCATCAAGATAATATCACGTACCAGGCCCGCCGTTTGTTCAATTTTTCGGTTGTCCACGATATCCGGCCTGTCGTTTTCAGTGTGAACGACCTTACCTAAAAGGTCCATATAACTACTGGTTGTCAACGCCAGGGTCTGAATCCCCAGCGGCCAGAAAAAGCCGTGGTCGCTTTCGTAAAACTGCTCTGGAACGAAGTTGCCATACCTTTTGGCTGTGTTCATAACCATATCCACCAGCCGCTCGGGGCATTCGAAAAACGCGATGGCTGTATTTGATTCCTTCATTCCGATGCCGTCGATGTTGATGACCGCGGTGATGTTTTCCGGGGGATATTCCTCGATGTATAAAGCATCTCCGGGAAACCAGCTGTCCTCGCCGCCATAAGCAACAAATTCTATGTTGTGTTCGGTTTCCACCTCTTTCAGGTACCATGCCAACAACAGCAAGGCTGAAATTCCGGCCGCGTTATCCATGGCTCCCGGCGTTCCGCGCTTTGTATCGTAGTGAGCGCATACCAAGATTTTTTTATCGCTGTTTCCACGCCGCCGCCCGATCACGTTGGAACCGGTGCTTTCTCTTCTTGCGCTGACTATTTTGAGCCTGGCCGGGGCACCGGCGTTTTGTACCAAGAACAGCCCATCCTGCCTGGCTACCGTAATGGACGGAATAAAGAAATCGCTGTCTTCAAGCAGCACCAGGCGAGGATCGTCATAATGGTTTACCGTAATAATGGCGCCCGGTTTGCTGTTTTCCAGGAGTTCCATAAAACGATCCTGGATCTCTACCACGTAATAGCGACGATCAAAATTCCTGGGCAAAAAAATTGAACTGGCTATATCTCCATATACCACCGCGATCTTATTGGTTACATCAAGGCGCCGGAGATCGTCGGCTGACGAAACCGGAACCAGTTCGGCTTCTACATCACATGACGGTGAATAGGTATTCGCGGCCGAAAGGACCTCTTTCCCTGCCACTGTCAGCTTGCAGGACAATGCCTGCCAATCCGGACAGGGGTATTCCTGCAAAACCACTTCGTAACCCGCCTGCTTCATTTCCCCGGCGACGAAATCCGCCGCCGCCCGGTGTGCCAAAGACCCGGCGGGACGTGCTCCTATCTCCACAGAAAGCCGGTTCAGGCAGTGTTCCACATACCCGTTCTTGGTGCAATTGACCATAAACAAAACCCTCCTTGTACCTGATGTTCAATCCAATAATACATCAGACACCAAACCATGGTGCGCTAATGGAGGGTTTCATTGTTCAAGCTTTTTAATAATAGTCAACCGGCTGATTATCTCATGGGCTGATTCTTCGATGCTTCTAATCTTGTTGAGCCATTGATTCGTGTTGAAAAAAATGTTTTCTTCATCCGGGGGCAGTTCGTTCAGTATACTGGTCAGACTGTCTCTGACGCCCCTGTCGTAATGCTGAAACATATTATAAATAGACATCAGACTGAATCTTGCCTTTCGTAAAGCCCGGATCACATATAACCTTCGAATCTCACGGTCACCGTAAAAACGATATCTGTTGTCCGGGTTCCGCGGAACGCTGATTAAACCGTTTCTTTCCCAACTCCTGAGCATATCCAGGGAAATATCCAACTGTTCTGCTATTTCTTTTGTTTTTTTATACCGTATATTTGAACCGGCACGGTCGTCATTAACGGCTGCCCATTCCTCAAGTTGTTTGGCGGCAATTTCGGCTTTCTCCCGTTCTGATCTAACCAGTACCAGGTGTTCTCGCGCCGCCTGCATCGCTTCTTCATGGCTGCCGGAGGCCGAAAAACTCAAAATCGAAAGGGCTTTTCGGCGTATAACACCCCCCAGCCATGTGCTTTTAAAAGCCGTTCTTACCAGGAGCACATGTTCAAGATGAATCTCGCTGTACTGTCTGTAGCCGTTGCTCGCTCTCGGGACTGGCGGAATAAAACCAAGCTCTTCGTATAACCTGACTGTATTGGAATGAACTCCGCATTTATCCGCGATTTGAGAAGTATTATAAGTTTTCATTAGGTCACACTAAGCCTTTTAAGAATTGTTGCCGTAATTCTTCTTCAAATTTCTCTATGGCATAACGCAACATTGTTCGAGGCATTTGTCTGTAGTGATTTTTTAATAAATTGAACTCCACCTCAAAGTCCCTATTCCCAATCTCCCTCAACATCCAGCCAACTGCTTTATGAATAAGATCGTGTTTATGGGTTAGAAGAATCAAAGCAATTTTTAAAGTATCATGATACTTATTGTTCTTAATAAAGCAAAAGGTTGCAATTATAGCAATTCTTTGTTTCCAAAGGTCGTTTGAGTTGGCAAACTCGTACAAGATGTCTTTTTCTTTGTCCAGCAAGTAAGCGCCAAGAATCTTTTCCGCCGAGGAATCAACCAGATCCCAGTTATTGATATGCGATGTATTGTCTAGGTACAAATCAACAACGGCTTTCTTTTCTGTCGCTGCTTTTAATGTCTCATATTTGTATACCAGAATAAATAATGCAGTTAACCGGTACTCAT
>CBEULQ010000286.1:0-4421 GCA_965543975.1 uncultured Desulfocucumis sp.
ATAGCGTCCTGTAGCCCCTATATAAGTTAGCCTTGGGAGTACTAACTCTTTTGGCACAAGAATTGCTTAATTCTTTCGACAACTGGTTTGAATTATTAATATTAAAAATTAAAGGAGCTGGAAAGAATGCCAATACCGGGAATTAATAAGATTTGTGTAGTGGGAGCAGGAAACATGGGGCACCAGATAGCCCTTTGTTGTGCCATTGCCGGGTACCAGGTAAAATGCACCGATGTAAACCCGGAAATATTGAAAAAGGCCGAAGACTTTGCTGACTCCTACCTGCCGGAAAGAGTTGCTAAGGGTAAAATGAGCGCGGAAGTTGCCAAGCAGGCAAAGGCTAACATCTCTTTCACCAAGGACTTGAAAGAAGCCGCTGGAGACGCCGATGTGGTAATTGAAGCCATCCTGGAAAAACTGGATTTAAAACATAAGCTATTTGCCGAACTGGATGTAATCTGCCCGCCCCATACCATTCTAGCCACCAACAGCTCCTTCATCGTCAGTTCCCAAATAGCACCGGTCACCAAACGACCATCCCAGGTCTGCAATATGCATTTCTTCAACCCGGCCCTGGTAATGAAGCTGGTGGAAGTAGTCAAGGGACCGCACACATCTGATGAAACCGCCCAGAAAATATTCGATCTGTCCAAGGATATAGGCAAAATTCCGGTAATGCTGCAAAAAGAAATATATGGTTTCCTGGTCAACCGCATCGTAGCCGCCATTAACCATGAGGCGCTACATATTTACGATATGGGTGTGGCCTCTTACCAGGACATTGACACAGCCGTGGTCAACGCCCTGGGTCACCCCATGGGGCCCTTCCGCCTTATGGACCTCACCGGGATAGATCTGACTTATTATATTGGCATGGAGCGTTATCAGGAAACCGGTGACCCCTCCCACAAACCATCCCCCATCGTGGTGGAGAAATTTATTAAAAAGGAATGGGGGCAGAAGGTCGGCAAAGGGTTCTATGATTACAGCAAGAAATAGGCGCTTAAATGCAAAAAGGGTTTTTTTGTTTTATATTGAAAGTTAGTTAAGATGTTAATCATATATTCAAAAGCTAGGAGAGTTACATAATGTCTAAACCATTGGTATCTGTGGTTGTTTATGACGATGCCTATAATACCTTGCGGGAAGCGCTTAAGCTGTGCAACGGGTTGGAAGGCTTCAACCGGAACGATAAAATTTTAATTAAGCCGAACCTGGTAGCCTGGAGTTTCGACCTTCCCTTCCCTCCTTTCGGAGTAGTAACCACCTCGGCGGTAATGTTTGCCCTGGTTAGAATACTGCATGAGGAGGGCTTCCGCAACCTTACCATTGGGGAGGCCCCCCTGATGATTCCCAAACCCATAGGCAGGGCTATGTATAAAGTTTTGGGCTATGAAAAATTGCAGGAACAATACGGCGTTGAACTGGTGGATTTCAACGAGGACAAATTTGTAGAGGTGGATTTGGGGAATTTTAAGCTTTCAATTGCTCAAAAAGCACTGGAAGCGGATAAAATAATCAACCTGCCGGTGCTTAAAACCCACAACCAGTGCAAAGTCTCCCTGGGAATCAAAAACCTTAAAGGCTGCCTGAACAGAAAGTCAAAGGAATACTGTCACGGCAAGGATGTGGAGCTTGACCACATGTTCCCCCACATAATTGAAAAACTGCCTGTGGCCCTGACCATCATTGACGGGGTATTCACCCTGGCCAAGGGACCGGGCCCCACAGGTAACGCTTACCGTAAAAACATCATCGTAGCCTCCAAAGATCCCCTGGCCTGCGATGTGGTGGGAGCAGCGCTGATAGGCTACAACGCCGGGGAAGTGGAACATTTAAAATATTACGCCGGGCGCCACGGCTTGGGTACCGACCTGGCCGGTATTGAAGTCAGGGGAGAAGATGTGTCCAGGCAAAGCGCCTACGTTGAATCTGACTTTGAGTGGGACGAAGCTGATACCGGTCCTGTTGGATTCCAAAAAAGAGGCATAACCGGCCTTGCCATCAGGAAATACGACAACTCCCTTTGCACCGGCTGCTCCTCGATGTACAACCCAATGCTGATAATGTTTATGTCCGCCTTTAAGGGCCAGCCATTCCCCAACATGGAGCTGGTATCCGGCAAGAGGCAACTGGCAAGTCCGGGCTTTGACTACACTGTTCTTTTTGGCAAATGCGCCAACGTCCGGAACAAGGATAACCCCAACATCAAAAAAGCCATAGCCGTCAACGGTTGTCCTCCAACCATGGATAAACTGGATGAAACGCTGAAGGAAACGGCAGGGGTTACCTGCGACTATAATGAGTATATCAAATACCGTCATTACCTCTTCCAACGCTATAAAAAAGAAGATGGTTTCGATATGAACCTGTTCTCGGAGCAATAAAACGAGATTCCAGGTCATTAAAAGTTTTTTTGTCAGCTCTGTACTTGCTTAAGCAATATGCCAGAAAAAACCCGGGGTACCGCGAGGCCGCTGAAAAACTTCGTCTAGCTTTGTCGCCGGTTCTGCCGTCATCCTCAACGTACTTCGAGTACGCCTGCGGTGCCGGCAGAACCGGCTTCGCGCTATACTCGTTTTTGAACGGCCTCCGTCAAGGGTAGTTTTTCAGTGCTTAGGTACCACCCCGGGTTTTAACGTCTTACAATTACCACGGGCATTTGGCATTTTTGCTCACATAGTTACTAACGTCGACCCCCATTTAATAAGCAATAATTCAACAGGCGGCAAATACAACCGGGGAAGGTTCGTTTCCCCCTCCCCCGGTTTCAAACACGGCAGTTCTAATATTTATCTCACGGGATTATTTACAGACCTTCCTCCAGTATGTCTATAGCCGAGGTGTCACTGTCTTTAACGACTTCTGCAATGGTAAATAACTCCGGAACAATATTCCTTATATAGAATTTTGCCGTCTGCACTTTGCCCTGATAGAACGGGTAGTCAAAATGACTCTCACCCAGTTCTTTAATTTTTTGCACGGCAACAGCAGCCTGCTCCAGAAGCAGTGAACCGCCCCAGAGCAGGGAAGTGGCCCTTAGAATCCTGGTGGAGAAAAGGGGAATAACTTTGAAATTCTTGCTGGCAAAGGCACCGGCGATGATGCCCTGAATTTCCATGTAAGCGCCTACTGCCTTGCTCATAATCTGGTACTCCCGGTTAAATCCCTCCACATCCTTGTTCTTTTCCACGGATGCCGCAAGCTCCTTAAACCACTCGGCAAAAACTTTGCCATTGTCCAGAGTCCATTTTCTGCCCACCAGATCCATGGACTGGATAAAGTTAGTACCCTCCCAGATGGATAGAATTTTGCTGTCCCTGGCGCACTGGGCCACCGGGTATTCCTCGGTAAATCCATAACCGCCGTGCACCTGAATGGCCTCGCAGGTGGTCTGCCATACCATGTCCGATGGATAGGCCTTTATCATCGGGTTATTGACATCTATTCTCCTTTCGGCCATTTTCCTTTCTTCCGGGTCTCTGCTGTACCTTAAAAGGTCAATATAATAAGAGTTTTTGGCAATCATCGCCCTGGATGCTTCCACTACGGATTTTTGAAACAGCAGCATCCTTCTTACATCTTCATGCTGGATGATGGGAATCCTGGGCCCCTTGGGGTTGGTCATAGCCTTGCCCTGGACGCGCTCTTTGGCATATTGCAGGGCATAGTTATATGCCGCCTGGGCAATGGCCATGGCGGTGAGACCCGTACCCTGCCTGGCCCCGTTCATCATGACAAACATCTGGGCCATGCCCTCGGCTACACCCTTTTCGTTGGGAGGGTTGCCCAGCAATATGCCGCGGCAGTTGTCGTTGTCTCCAAAGCTGAGCATGGCCGTGGCAGAGCCCCTAATTCCCAATTTATGTTCGATAGCCACTGTGGACACGTCGTTCGGCTGGCCCAGGCTGCCATCCTCGTTAACCCAGACCTTGGGCACAATAAACAGGGAGATGCCTTTGGTTCCGGGGGCCGCGCCTTCACACTTGGCCAGCAGAAGATGGATAATATTCTCTGTAAGATCATGGTCACCAGCAGTGATAAAGCACTTGGTTCCTTTTATTTTATAAACCCCGGGATCGCCGGTGGCATACGCTTTAGTGGTTATGTCCCCCACATCAGAGCCGCAGCAGGGTTCGGTCAAACACATGGTGCCGGCCCATTCACCGCTATACATTTTTGGTAGGAAAATTTCTTTGTCTTTTTCTGTTCCAAATGAGTAAATGAGGTTGGAAGATCCCCCTGCCAGCCCTATATAGGGATGAAAGGCCGGGTTAGCGGCATTAAAGAATTCTTCCAGGGCAATATGCAGCAACGTAGGCAATTTTCCTTCTTCTTCGGGGTCAAATTGGGAATTCCCGTATCCGTTTTCCTGCATAAATTGATAAAGCTTGTGGAATGAAGGGGGCGTGGTAACTTTT
>CBEULQ010000287.1:0-4419 GCA_965543975.1 uncultured Desulfocucumis sp.
CGTTTCAGTTCTTCTTGATATGGCAGCTATTGGCTTAATCCTGCTATCAATAACAGGAATTATATTAACTGTTAAATCATTAAAAGTGTAATTTTCTGCTAACAATGGACGGGAATATAATTTAAAAAGGTGTTGTAAAAACTGCCGGGTATGACTACCCGGCAGTTTTGTCCCCTTTCATTAGATCGGGGCGAGGTCCTTTTTTATGTCTGCGTTTTCAGCATATATTCAGCCTTTATTCAATCAATGTTCAGTTGCCGTTAAGGGGCAATTCAGCTTTAGAGGTTATTATTTTAAAAGAAAAGACCCGGATATCACGGGGAGTTGCCCATAACGGCAATAGATGAATCAGAGGGGGAACATGACAGTGATACCAAAGCAAGGACAACGTTTCGATATGATCTTGATATGCATCGCCTTACTATCCGTATTCTTGAACATTTTCAACATCTGGAACGATCAGTACGCCAACGCCTATTACACCGCGGCCGTAACCAGCATGCTGCAGAGTTTTCACAATTTTTTCTACGCTTCCTTTGATCCGGCCGGATACGTTACGGTGGATAAACCGCCGGTGGCGTTTTGGGTTCAGACTATATTCGCCTATATCTTCGGGGTTCACGGGTGGAGCGTAATTCTCCCGCAGGCTTTGGCCGGCGTCAGTTCTGTTTTACTCATGTACGTTCTGGTTAAGCCGACTTTCGGTAAAACGGCTGCCCGGCTGGCGAGCTTGGTTATGGCGTGTACACCTATCGCAGTGGCGGTGAGCCGAACAAATAATATAGACAGTTTACTGGTATTTACGCTCTTGCTGGCAACCTGGATGCTGTTCCGGGGGATTCGCAATCAAAAGCTTTCCTGGGTTCTTGGAGCCTTTGCCATGATCGGTGTCGGCTTTAATATGAAGATGCTGCAAGCCTACATGGTGGTACCGGCCTTTTACCTGTTTTACCTTATTGCATTCAAAAGTGAGTGGAAAAAGAAACTGGCTATCCTTGGGGCGGCAACAGTTTTGATGATGGGAGTATCCGTTTCCTGGGCGTTAGTGGTCGATGCGATCCCGCAGGAAAACAGGCCATACATCGGCAGCAGCCAAACGAACTCCGTAATGGAGCTGGCCTTCGGCTACAACGGTATGTCACGCCTTACGGGAATGAACAGGGGAGAGCCGGGACCCGGCCCAGGCGCAACAGCGAACCAAAGACAAACGCAGCAGGACGGAAACAACATGCCGGAAGGCATCGGTCCGGACGGTAATGGAGACCGGGGACCGGCACCCGGCGGGAACGGCCCACAAGGGAAGGGTATGGGGGGCGGTATGTTCGGTACCGGTAAGGCAGGTCCGCTACGCATGTTTCAAACCGAACTTTCCGGACAAATAAGCTGGTTATTGCCCTTTGTGGCTTTCTCCTGCGTCGGTTTGCTGGCCGGCATTCGCTTTAGAAAGCCGCTCACCGCCAAACAAAATGAGACTTTGTTCTGGCTGGCCTGGTTGCTCCCGGGGATGGTGTTCTTTAGTATCGCGGGCTTCTTCCATCACTATTATCTTATAACGCTCGCCCCAGCCATAGCGGGGCTGGCCGGAGCAGGCTGGGTGGAGCTCTGGAACCAGTACCGTGACAAAGAAAGCTGGAAAAGATGGCTGCTGCCTTCTGGCCTGCTGGCTGCCACAGCTTTTGAACTGTATGTGCTGCAGCCTTTCCAAGAGCAAATAGGAACGGGCTGGTCCATCGGCATCGGAGTCGCAGGAATCGGGTTATCGCTGGTATTGCTCTTTGCCGCAAAGAAAGAAAAGCTGTCATCCATGGCTGCAATGGCCGGTATGCTGGTACTGCTGGCGGCGCCATTGTACTGGGCGTCTACTCCGTTTCTTTATGGCGACAACAGCATGATGCCCCAGGCCGGACCGTCCGGTGGAAGACCGTCCGTGATGGAACTGTCCAGCCAGGGACCACCCGATCAGGCACTGCCCGGCCAAGGACCGTCCGGCCAAAGGCCTGGTATGGGGGGCGGGCCGAACTCCGGCATCAACACTAAATTACTTGAATATCTAACCAAGAATAATACGGGGGAAATATATCTTTTTGCCACAACCAGTTCCCACACGGCCGCGCCTTATATCATTGAAACGGGTAAAGCGGTCATGGCTATGGGCGGGTTTAGTGGTTCCGACCCCATTCTCACCGTTGAGAAACTGAAACAACTGGTGGCAGATAAGAAGGTGAAGTTTTTCTTGATTCCTTCCGGCTCCGGTTTTGGAGGAAGAGGCGCTGGCGCCTCCTCTGAGGTAATGGATTGGATACGTGCCAACAGCACTGAGGTTCCCAAGGAAGAATGGCAAACTAGCTCTGTCAGGAATGACCCTCAAGGTGGTCCCATGGGAATGGGGAACGAGACATTATATAAAATCAACCAATGAGAACTGCATGTCCATCATGACAGCATGAAGATGATATTTGATTAAAAAAGGATAATCCCAAAAGGTAAAGAGGATGAGGTGCTATGGAAAGAAACGTCCGTTATTCCATTATCATTCCTGTCTATAACGAAGAGGCGGTTATACATGAAACTTATCGCCGGCTGACACTGGTTATGGAAGTTATTGGCGAACCGTATGAATTGCTGTTTGTTAACGATGGAAGCCGGGACCGGACGGCAGAAATTATCCAGGAATTAGCTGAATTGGACCAGAGTGTGAAGCTGCTTGATTTCTCGCGCAATTTCGGACATCAAATAGCCATTACCGCGGGCATGGATTATGCCCGCGGGGACGCCATTGTGATTATCGACGCCGATTTGCAGGACCCGCCTGAACTGATTCCGCAAATGATAGATAAATGGAAAGAAGGATATGAAGTCGTTTATGCCAGGCGCTCCAAACGTAAAGGGGAGACACTGTTTAAAAAATTGACCGCATCTTTGTTCTACCGTACTTTAGGCGCCTTGACGGAAATAGACATTCCCCTTGATACCGGTGACTTCCGCCTGATAGACCGGAAAGTGTGTGATGCCCTGCGCAGCATCCGGGAGAAAAATCGCTTTGTCCGCGGCCTTGTCAGCTGGGTAGGCTTTCGCCAAACAGCCATCGAGTACGTCCGGGAGGAGCGATTTGCCGGAGAAACCAAGTACCCGCTGAAGAAAATGATCCGCTTCTCTATAGATGGGATTACATCATTCTCCTATAAACCGTTAAAGTTGGCCACGTATCTTGGGTTTGGCATCTCTTTTGCCAGTTTTGCCTATCTGGTTATCTCTTTGTTTCAAAAATTATTCACCCACAGTACAGTTGCAGGGTGGACGTCGCTTATTGCCTGCCTGCTGTTGCTAAACGGCGTAATCCTGATCCTCCTGGGTATCCTCGGGGAGTATGTGGGCAGGATTTACGATGAAACAAAAAACCGTCCGCTGTATGTTCTTCAGAACAAGCAAAAATTTAAAAACATAAGACCCGAAGAGGTGAACTGGAGTGTTCAATAATAAGCCAAGAGCTGTACAGTTCCTGCGTTTTTGTACTGTAGGGATGGGAAATACCGCAGTAGATTTCACCGCCTTCTTTCTTATGACTCTGGGCGGGGTGCCGCATTTACTTGCCCAGACACTTGCCTATTCGGCCGGTGTGTTGAATAGTTTCTTTCTCAACCGAAGGTGGACCTTCGGGATTACAAGCAAAGCTCACTTTTCGGAGGTTGCCAGGTTTATTGTGGTGAATGGGCTTTCCTTACTGGTATCAGCAGGCCTGCTTTTTATCTTGCACGATGTAAATCATCTGAATCTTTGGATTAGCAAGCTTACGGCCACAGGGACCGCCATTATTGTGAACTTTATGGGAAGTCGAATTTGGGTGTTTGCAGAGCACCAAAAAACAAGGGGTGAAATTGCATGAAAATCAAAAAAGCGGTTATTCCCGCAGCAGGACTGGGAACAAGATTTCTGCCGGCAACAAAAGCTCAACCGAAAGAAATGCTGCCCATTGTTGATAAACCGGCCATTCAATACATTATTGAAGAAGCTGTGCAGTCTGGAATCGAAAGCATTATTGTGGTGACTGGACGAAATAAACGGTCCATTGAAGATCACTTCGACAAATCCATCGAATTGGAGAAAGTACTTGCCGAAAACGGCCAAAAAAAGATGCTTAAAACCGTACGCGATATTTCACAGATGGCGAGCATCCATTATATTCGGCAGAAGGAACCCCTGGGATTGGGGCACGCTGTTTTGTGCGCCAGGCAATTCATTGGAAATGAGCCCTTTGCAGTGTTGCTCGGTGACGACATTATGGTATCAGACAAACCGGCGCTCAGACAGATGATGGACGTATATGAATTATTTGATACAGATATAGTGGGGGTCCAGTTCGTAGCTCCTTCGGACGTATGGAAATACGGCATTGTTTCCCTGCTGCAAAACCCCTGGCAG
>CBEULQ010000288.1:0-4414 GCA_965543975.1 uncultured Desulfocucumis sp.
GCTAAATGCTTTTGCGATAACTTGAAAAAAACGCTGTGAAGTTTTGAAGGTGCACACTTTTTACCTTGTGGTCGGTTAGAACCACAGGGCTTTTTAATAACATATAGACCAAGGAGTTACCGTTATTTAACCGATACTCCTTGGTCTTTTTTTGTTACATAACTACTTTTGTACTGGAGTCATTATGTTGAAATTTTGATCTATCGTATCTTGCACCCATAAAAACAACTGCCACTTACATATATCACCTTCTACTATTACCTTTGAACTACTCGGTCTATTATTGGTTATTGCCAGCTCGTATAATGTATCTTTTGACATTGTAACTGTTACAGCTGCATCTTCTGCAAGCTCATTATTTAAATACCTAAATATTCCACGTTTAATTTCAGTTGAGGTTACTGTAATTTATGCATAACTCATAAAAACTGTAACTATTGTTTGACGTCTGGAAAAAAAAGACGGTATAATATCGTCAGGGGTGAATTAAAATGACCGTGGTGAACCCGCATATTAAATTCACTTACGAGGACTACTGCCTGATGCCGGAAGACCGGCGTTACGAACTGATCGGGGGGGAGTTCTTCATGGTCCTGTCGCCAAGCGTCATTCACCAGAGGGTGGTTGCCAACCTGGGGGCCATTTTGCGCCAGTTTGTTATTGAAAAAGAGTGCGGGGAAGTCCTCTATGCCCCGCTGGATGTGGTTTTATCCCCCCAAGATGTGGTACAGCCTGATATCATGCTCATTACCAGGGAGCGTTCTCACATCGTTACAGACATCAATATCCAGGGCGCCCCGGACCTGGTGGTGGAAATTCTCTCTCCCTCCACGGCGGAAAGAGATCGTACCATTAAGAAGAAGCTTTATACCCGGTACGGGGTAAGGGAACTGTGGCTGGTGAACACAGGGGCACAGATAGTGGAAGTGTACTCCCTGGAAGAAGGAGAAGAAAAACCCCCTGTACTGTATGCACGCTCCGAGCGCCGGCGGCTGGTTTCCCCCCTTATGGCCGGTTTGTCAGTAAATTTAGATGAAGTATTTTAATATGGCAAAATACATTGCCGTAGAGTGAGATAGCATTTGCATAAAATAGTTTGTTATTATTTGGGGAGAGCAGTTATTTTCTGCTTTCCTTTATATTTATAGAAGCTGTTAAAGGAACCGGAAAGGCTGGTGAAGGAGAAAAAATGAATCCGGATATAAATGAAATAAAAACGAGTATAACAAATCCTCTTAAGTTGGAACCGGGAAAGCGTGTACTGGTGATAACCGCTGTTACGGCGGAAAGGGAAGCGGTATTGCGCGGGCTACACTGTGATAGCAGGTTTGACGTTTTGGCAGCGGGTGTCGGTCCGGTACCGGCTGCCGCCAACACGGCGAAGGTGTTGGCGACTGCCGAGTACGGCCTGGTGGTGAGCGCCGGCATCGGCGGAGGCTTTCCTGGTAAGGCTGAGGTGGGCTCACTGGTGGTGGCGAACGAGATCATTGCCGCCGACCTGGGAGCGGAGACCCCCGAAGGTTTCATTAGTTTGGATGAGTTGGGCTTCGCTTACAACCGTATTCAGGTCAATAATAGTATAGTAAACGGTGTGACTGAGGCACTGCTTGCGGCCAGGTTGCCGGTCAATACCGGCCCGGTGCTAACTGTATCGACGGTGACTGGTACGGCTGAGAGTGCAGTTGAACTGGCCGTGCGGGTGCCGGGGGCCACCGCCGAGGCGATGGAGGGGTATGGCGTGGCTTTCGCGGCGAGCGATCGCGGCCTGCCGGTTCTTGAGCTTCGCGCCATCTCAAACCTGGTAGGTCCGCGTGACCGGACCAAATGGCGTATCAAAGAGGCTCTGGACGTTCTGGAAGCAGCTTGTTCAGTATTTTCGGAGGTGTTGCTATGAAAATTGCCTTTTCTCCTTGCCCCAACGACACTTTTATTTTCCACGCCTGGGTACACGGACTAATACCCGGCGCACCGGAGCTTGAGGTTACCTATGCGGATATTGATATTACGAACAGTCTGGCAGCCGGCTTAAACGGACCGGAGGTGATCAAGATATCGTATGCGGCTCTGCCATGGGTGTTGTCCCGTTACGCGCTGCTGCCATGCGGGGGCGCGTTGGGCAGGGGATGCGGGCCGCTGATACTGACGTCAAACAGAGCAGGCAGCGCCAACGGTCCGGCGGTGCTGGCAGGTAGACGGGTGGCGGTCCCCAGTGAGCGATCAACCGCCTATTTACTGTTCCGTCTGTGGGCAGCTAGACATGTGCCAGAAGGGGTGGGCGAGATTGTAATTCTTCCGTTTCACGAGATTATGCCGGCGGTGCGCGATGGTGTGGTTGATGCAGGGCTGGTGATCCACGAGGCACGCTTCACCTATACTTCGTATGGGCTTACTCTCTTGGCCGACTTAGGCAGTTGGTGGGAGAGCGATACCGGCTTGCCGCTTCCGCTGGGAGCAATCATGGCCCGCCGGTCACTGGATCTGCCGGCGATTGCCGGCTGGATTCGGGCATCGGTCAAATACGCCTGGGCACACCCGGAGGCATCGCAGGAGTACGTGCTAAGCCACGCCCAGGAGCTGTCCCCTGAAGTGGTAAAAGAGCATATCAAACTTTATGTAAACGGCTTCACCGAAAATTTAGGTGAGATAGGGTATAAGGCGGTAACTACACTGCTAAGCCGGGCCTCTCAAGAGGGGCTAATCCCAAAGATTGATTTGGCAGCGCTGGGTATATAGTACACGTTATTACTGCAAACCTTGGAGTCCGTTGAAAAACTGCGCTCTTACTTCTTAACAAGTTCGGGAAGGAATGTCCACAATTTATGGGAGGTATTTATATATGTTATTTGACCTGTTAAAATCAAGAAGGAGCATTAGAAGATTTGAGGACAAAGAAATAGAAAAGGATAAAATAGATATAATTCTAAAAAGTGCTCTGTTAGCCCCATCGTCACGGTCGATAAGACCCTGGGAGTTTGTTGCCGTCAGCGATAAAGAATTACTGAAGAAGCTCTCGCAATGCAGGGAGCATGGTTCACAGTTTTTAGCCGGCGCTCCGCTGGGGGTAGTAGTTATTGCAGACCCGGAAGCGTGTGATGTTTGGATTGAGGATGCTTCTATAGCATCGATAATTATGCAGCTTACTGTACAATCCTTGGGATTGGGTTCTTGCTGGATACAGGTAAGAAAAAGATACTATTCAGTAGATAAAAAAGCGGAAGATTATATAAAAGAGATTCTTGGCATACCTGAAAAATATAGCGTTGAATGCATTATTGCAATTGGCTACCCGGCAGAAGAGAAGAAGCCTTATGATGAAAATAGGTTATTATATGATAAACTCCATTTTAACAAGTATTAAAAAAGATTGATACTTATAGTTGTAATCAGTATTGTCGCTGAGTAACGTAAACCTGTAAATGTTCGTGCACCTTCCGGATATCATTGGTGTCCGGCAGGTTGCCGATAATCTTTTGAATGTAGCCACGCCGGGCTATTTCTGAAAGCGCGTATGTAAAATTAATGTCGTAAACCCATGAGAGAAGCATTAGTTTTCTATCGTTTTGATTTGTCATGTTATGATAATTGCAACGCCTTTGTTGAAGCAAATTTTCGATCAGGACTGTTGAGTAACCGGGTGTATCGGGTAAATCCGCTTCCAGCACATGGTTCGGATGGCTGTCTCTCCGGGTGTAATATTCAGTGAATACCTGAAGGATATCCAGTTTGTCAGCATCACGGATCAACTTGGCAAACAACCGGCAACGATCCGGCAGTGCCGGCGGCAAATCCAACTGGTTATGATATTCAACGGCTTTCTTAATGATATACTGTTCTTCCTCTTCTAAGGAGGACAGGATATTAGCTTGCTCCAGTTCCTCCAAGCCAATCAATGCGTGGCTCCCGGTGCGGCGGTCGTTAAATGTGCGGTAGAGCGCATATTGCCGGAAGCGTCCGACATCATGAAACAGGGCAATGGTTTCTGCAAGGTAAAGGTCATTGTTCTCCAGGTTTAAAGACCGGCTTATACTGACCATATTTTCGCATACCCGGAGGGTATGATTTTCTTTTAGATCAACCGCTGTATGGATTGACGGGTCTTCGCAATAAAAGCCTTTTACATAATTGTTAAACCAGGCCTGAAAAGCCTGGAGCTGTTCCAGGTGCAATAGCCCTTCTCCTTACAAAATCAATTAAATATACCTATGCCAATTCTTAGTGTATCATAATCAATTGTAGCTGACAAAGCCCGGAGAGCCTAATCAGCAACTGGTTTATGGATATTGGTTAATGGATATTGGCTGATCCGCTAAGATAATGTTTTTTCGAACACTCGAAAAAACGCGTGAATTTTGAAAGTGCATCAATACCTTTTTAGCCCTGTGATCAATTACCACCACAGGGCTTTTTGATATTT
>CBEULQ010000289.1:0-4409 GCA_965543975.1 uncultured Desulfocucumis sp.
CCTGTTAATCCCCGACCTAAGAGGGCGGGGTCTTACAGGCTGTGCGAAGATAAAAAAGTCAGAAGCGAAAAGCTTCTGACCATGATTATTTCCTTATTTAATTATATCGTGAATTATCTAAGTTGAAATGTTTGATAATCGTTCATCATCATAAAATATCCTGCCGGTTAACTCCTAGTAAAATAACGTTATAAGCGCCACTTTCGCTCAGCTTTCTAGGTTATCTCACCTTCAACCTTGTTCCAGTAATCTCTTTCCACTATATCAAATCCAATCTAGAAGAGCCAACAAAAAGAACCTCCCTCTATTGGCTACAGCACATCACATTGTGCCGTACCCCTGTTGACTGGTTTTCTTTTAGTTAACTTGTGCGGAAGAAATCTATCTGCTGATAAAAGGAATGTATTGATTCTTAAATTGGGTCATCCTGAGATAGGAATTTGCTTTTTCCAAAAGTAATGAAATTATGTCAAATAATTTCATTTAGAACATTTGCCCATAAATAGATGCCCTTTTTCTGTTTCTTACCTCGTTTTTGACATTTGCCCGTAACAGGAATTGTTTAGTATAGTAATTTTGAAATATTTTTTAATTTACTTATACAAATAATTAGTTTATACAAACCATGCCTCCCAAGGTAAATAAACTTTAAAAAGAATAGTTTGGATACCCTGGTAAGGTATCAAGTCTTAAAAATTAATTAAGGAGGAAGATCAAATGACACCTGAACAGCTGAAAAACATTAAAGCGGACAAGGTTGTGGATGCAAGGGGAACATCCTGCCCGGGGCCGATTCTCGGACCTGCCAGGAAGGGATAAAGTTATGAATTATGACATTCTCATTGTAGGAAGCGGTATCGGGGGGATGGAATCCGCCCTGAAACTGGGGGATATGGGTTACAAGGTGCTTGTTGTTGAGAAAGAACCCAGCGTGGGCGGTAAAATGATCCTGTTAAGTAAAGTGTTCCCAACATTGGACTGCGCCAGCTGTATTTCCACCCCCAAAATGGCGGCCACCACGCACCATCCTAATATCGACGTCATGATTTATTCGAAAGTGGAACAAATTAAGCGGGGCAAAAACGGCAAATTTACAGCCAAGGTGCGGAAAAAGCCTACTTTTGTTAATTCCACCGCCTGCACCGGCTGTCGGCAGTGCGAAATGAACTGCAATGTGGCCGTGCCGGACCAGTACAATTCCGACATGGTGGCCAGGCGGGCGGCTTTTATCGCTTTTCCCCAGGCTGTCCCCAAAAAGGCGGTTATTGAAAGGGAAGGCACATCGCCCTGTTCCTATACGTGCCCGGCCGGCATCAAGGCCCACGGCTACGTGGCACTGGCTAGGGGTGGTAAGTATAAGGAAGCCTTTAACCTGATTTTGGAGACTACTCCGGTAATCGGCAGCCTGGGCCGGGCCTGTTACGCCCCCTGCGAAGGAGAGTGCACCAGGGGCAGCCTGGAGGGGTCTTTGCCGATTAGAAAAATAAAGCGGTTTATTGCCGATACCCATTACCGGGAGAATCCTGAGCCACTGCGCCAGCTACCGGAAAAGGTGGGGAAAAAAGTGGCCGTTGTCGGCTCCGGCCCCGCAGGTTTGACCGCGGCTATGCACCTGGCCCGCAAAAGCTACCAGGTTAAAATATTCGAGGCGGCGGAGCAGGCCGGGGGCATGCTGCGGCTGGCCATTCCATCTTACCGACTACCCAAGGACGTCGTTGACAGAGATATTAAAAACGTTACCGCCCTGGGTGTGGAAATTGAAACAGGAGTACGTGTGGAAAACCCGGCAGCCTTAAAGGAGCAGGGTTTCGACGCAGTGTTTGTGGCCACCGGAACACCGGTTGCCAGAGACCTGCAGGTGGACGGGGAAAACCTGGACGGCGTGATGAACTCACTGGAAGTTTTAAGTAAAGTAAACCTGGGGCAAAAAAATGATTTGACCGGCAAGACAGTGGTTGTCGTAGGCGGCGGCAACGTGGCCATAGATTCGGCCCGGGTGGCCGTGCGCCTGGGAGCGCAAAAAGTGATTGTGCAGTATAGGAGAAGCCGGGAAGAAATGCCCGCCCACCACTGGGAAATTGAAGGCGCGGAAAAGGAAGGCGTTGAGTTTAAGTACCTGAGCGCTCCGCTTAAATTTATTGGCGACGGCACCAGGGTGATTGCCGTTAAAGCTATTCAAATGGAACTGGGTAAGCCTGATGCCGGCGGGAGGAGAAAGCCGGTGCCGGTTAAGGGGTCGGAGCATCAAATACCGGCTGATCTGGTAATAACCGCCGTGGGTCTTGGACCTGATACCCGGTCATTTAAGACTAAGTTGGAATTAAATAAAAACGAAACGATCATGGTCAGCCAGGATACTCTGCAGTCCTCGGTGCCCTATGTATTTGCCGGAGGCGACGTGGTAACCGGGCCTTCCATGATTGTTAACGCAGCGGGTCAGGGCCGCAAAGCCGCTTTTTTCATTGACCGGTTCCTAAAAGGTGAAAAACTTGACGGGGTCGGGTATGATTACAGGCTGCCTCCGGTTGACCGGCAAAAGGTCATTGCCAGACAAAAAAGTTACCAAACCCTGGAGCCGGTTGCTGCCATTGAGAATTTAAAAAGGGGCGTCAGGGGCTTTTCCGAAGTTGAAGCCCCGTTAAACGAAGAGGATGTTTGGTACAGCACGGGCCGCTGTTTGGACTGCGGCGTCTGTTCCGAGTGCAGCCAGTGTATCGCTACCTGCCCGGCCAACGCCATTGATATGACCATGAAAGAGGAGCAGGTGGAGATAGAAGTTAGTTCCGTTATTGTATCAACAGGCTTCAAGCTTTTTGACGCCAATTTGAAAACACAATACGGCTACGGAAAATACAAAAACGTGATTTCAGGTATGCAGATGGATAGGCTGCTTGCTCCCACTAGGCCTTACAACACAGTCCTCAGACCGGGTGACGGCAAAGTTCCCGACAATATAGCCTTTGTCCTCTGCACCGGCTCCAGGGACTGCACCGTTGACAACCCGCTGTGCTCCAGGGTCTGCTGCATGTACTCGGTGAAGCAAAGCCAGCTGATCATGGGTGCATTGCCCCTGGCCGACGTTACTGTTTATTACATTGACGTCAGGGCCTTCAGCAAGGGTTATGAGGAGTTCTACCAGCAGGCCGGTGCCATGGGCGCTAACTTTGTCAAGGGCAGGGTGGCCAAAGTGGACGAAAATGAAGACGGCAACCTAGTGCTTTATTACGAAGATATCGACAACGGCGGCAAGCTGAGCCAGGCTGAACACGATATGGTTGTCCTTTCTGTAGGGCTGCTGCCCAACACGGAAGTTTTCAACTTGTTCAGCGGCGTAAAACTGGAAGCAGACGACTACTCCTATGTTAAAGAAGTTAATGAAGATATAAATCCAGCTCAAACCAGCATTGACGGCGTGTTCGTGGCCGGAACGGCTTCCGGCGCCATGGACATACCGGATTCCATACTGCATGCGGGGGCGGCTGCGGCCCAGGCGGCTGCTTACGTTGAAAGGACAAGGATGAGAAAATGAGTGACAGGAAAATAGATGTTTACATTTGTCACTGCGGCGGAAATATTTCGGATTACGTTGATGTGGAAAAGTCAGGGAGGCTGTGCAGGGCGAGCCGGGTGTGGTAGTAGAAGTTGCTGCCGATGTGTCCCGCCAACGCCATTAACATTAAAGGATTTACCGACGATCAGATGGAGTCTTTGATTGACACCATGTTAAAGGAGATTGTCTGAATGAAGGGTGTAATTAGAGATGTAAGGGAAATCATCAGAGATGAAATACTAATGCGTCCCAAAAGTTCACGATTTGGACAGTATATGGCTATGAGGATTATTGAGACTATAGTCACTACTAGGTTTCTGCACATATGTTAATTATTCCTTCTGCAGGGTGAGTGAATTGACAAAAAATTCAACCAGGAAAGATGCTGTTAATGTCACTGTCCCCATGACAACCCTGACAGATAATAAGTATTTCCTACTATCCCCTGCATTTCCACCCTAATTTGCAAGAAGTATAATAATTCAGACAGCCTATGGGAAATTAAAAAATGCTTCAAATGGCTTCGTGGTGGAAAGGAAGTTATCCTATGGGATAAGATAAAACCATACCTCAATTTATACCGTTTCAGATTTATTTATTTTCCATATGCTTTTTAGCTATTTCAAGCTAGGTTTCAACAAATTCGCTAACAAATGAAGGCTTGATACCTGCTGAGATAGCTTTTTTTATTACCTCATTCCAACCGGCCAGGTACTCTTCTTTGAAGTTTACAACTTACATATGCATTACTTTCTCTGGCTACTACTTGGCCATTTTATCGGTGACTTTTTTCTTTAGGTGTACAAACTCTGGAGATTAAAAAGGAAAAGCATGTATTATTGCATGTTTTGTTATATAC
>CBEULQ010000290.1:0-4397 GCA_965543975.1 uncultured Desulfocucumis sp.
CATGGCGGGGTATTCCTTCTCCGGGCGGCATAGAACCCACACGGTTTTTATCCCCAGCCGCATGGCCGGGGCCAGGTCGTTTTCGTAGGTATCTCCCACCATCCAGGCGTTTTCAGGGCTTGCGCCCAGACTGTCAAGAGCCCGCAGGAAAATTTCCTGACAGGGTTTTTTAATGCCTTCCCGGAAACTCAATGCCGAATAATCCACTATCGCCGCCGCCTCCGGACAAGCCCGCAAAAAAGCCCGGTGATAGGGGGCCCATATATCGGAAACCAGTCCCACCTTAAAACCGAGGCTCTTTACCCAGCCCACAGCCCGGGAGGCTCCGGCTATTTCCCTGGCCGATATTTCCTGCTCCCGCCACAGGCTTTCAATATGTTTTTCCAGGTCATCCGGCACTGTGAATCTAGCGGCCAATTCCCGGCACACATGGCGGTGGCAGGTAAAGTCCGTGCACATCACCAAGTCCGCCACCCTGCCCTTTTCCCGGTCCGGCAGCCCCAGCAGCCGGCTGATGCACTTGGCCGGGGATATGTCCGGTCCCACAATAAGGGTGGAGCCTATGTCAAACAATACTGCTTTAACAACCACTTTTTCTCCCCTAGGGAGGCCGTTGAAAAACTACGCCTGACACTTTACTCAGGCTTGTTTTTGAACGGCCTCAGATATAAGGTATTATTGAATTATCTTTTAATTAATCCGCTAATTATTTACGCTGGGAATCCGGTTCCCAGAGATCCACTTTCACGCCGTAGCGCTCCAGGTAGTCAATACCCTCACTGGTGCCTTTATGGTCCCGGCGCACAACCACCCTGTTTATCTCGCAGGTTACTATCAGCTTGGCGCAGGTGACACAGATGTCGGCATTAACGTATATGGTGCCGCCCTTAACGGCCAGGCCCCTCTTGGCGCAGAGACATATGGCATTCTGCTCTGCGTGGACGCAGGGCTTGTAATCCTCCTTGCCGGCCAGATCCTTTAAACACTTGCCGGTGTCGCAGCAATGCAACTCGCCACTGACCACTCCGTTGTACCCGTGGGAAATGATGCGTTTGTCCACCACGATTACCGCCCCCACCTTTTTGCGCAGGCAGGTGGAGCGTCGGGCGATTGTTTCCACAACATCCATATATGTCTCGTCAAAAGAAGGACGGTGCGAGGTCAATTAATCCAACCCCCGAACTTCCCAAGTATTAATAATTTGCTTACTGGTATACCGGATATTTTCTGCATAGTTCCAAGGCCTTTTCCCTGGCCTGACGCAGATGTTCTTCATCCCCGCCAAAGCTTAGGGCATGGTGCATAATCTCCGCCACAGCGCGCATGTCTTCCTCGTTGAGGCCTCTGGTAGTAACCGCCGGGGTACCCACCCTGATGCCGCTGGCTACCGCCGGGGGCTGGGGATCGAAAGGTATGGCGTTTTTGTTAACCGTTACCCCCACCTGATCCAACAGTTTTTCCGCATCCCGGCCGGTGGTGTTTTTGCTGCGCAGGTCCACCAAAATCATATGGTTGTCCGTTCCTCCGCTCACCAGGCTAAAACCGTAACCGACCAAAGCCTCTGCCAGCACCCGGGCATTTTGAACAATCTTCTGCTGGTATACTTTAAATTCCGGGTTAAGAGCCTCGGCGAATGCAACGGCCTTGGCGGCAATAACGTGCATCAGCGGGCCGCCCTGTATGCCGGGGAATACAGCCTTATCAATGGCTGCCGCGTATTTTTCCTTGCACAGTATCATTCCGCCCCGGGGGCCGCGCAGGGTTTTGTGGGTTGTGGTGGTTACCACGTCGGCATGGGGAATAGGGCTGTTGTGCACGCCCGCCGCCACCAGACCGGCAATATGCGCCATGTCCACCATCAGGTAGGCTCCCGCCTCCCGGGCTATTTCCCCCATAACGGCAAAATCAATTTCCCTGGGATAGGCGCTGGCGCCGGCCACAATCATTTTCGGCTTGCACTGCAGCGCAGCTTCGTGTAACTTCTCATAATTGATGCGGCCGGTATCCTGTTCCACCCCGTAAGCTGCTATTTTAAAATATTTACCGGATATGTTCAGCGGGCTTCCGTGAGTAAGGTGTCCGCCGTGGGCCAGGTTCATGCCAAGAATAGTGTCCCCTGGCTGGAGCAGTGCGAAATATACAGAAAGGT
Source organism: uncultured Desulfocucumis sp. (assembly GCA_965543975.1). Classification (GTDB taxonomy): domain Bacteria; phylum Bacillota; class Desulfotomaculia; order Desulfotomaculales; family Desulfocucumaceae; genus Desulfocucumis. The sequence continues at coordinate 2,150 of CBEULQ010000290.1, forward strand.
TGGCCTGTGCCCCGGAATGCGGCTGCACGTTGACATGCTCCGCTCCGAAAATTTCCTTCGCCCTTTTAATGGCCAATTCCTCGGCTATATCCACGCAGTGGCAGCCGCCGTAATACCGCCGGCCAACGTAACCCTCGGCATATTTATTGGTAAGGACCGAACCCTGGGCCTCCATGACCGCCTGACTGACAATGTTTTCCGACGCAATCAGTTCAAGGGTGTTGCGCTGTCTTTCCAGTTCCAGATCAATTGCCCTGGATATTTCGGGGTCGGTCTCGGCAAGGGTGCGCATTAAACTCATTGGGGTTTCCTCCTGATTATTGCTTGCATTCTGTGATTTATTTACTTCGATATTTCCTAGAAGGCCGTTGAAAAACGGCGCCTGGCACTTTACTCAGTCTCGCTGTCCAGTGCTCACGTACTGCCAGTACGCTCCGCGCTGGCCAGCTTCGCCTTCCGCGCCATGCTTGTTTTTGAACAGCCTTAAGAATGACTGCAGTATTTGGCCTCAATCCGGGTAATTTTATCCAGCCGGCGGGAGTGCCTGCCGCCCTGAAATTCAGTTTCCAGCCAAATCTTAACTATTTCCAGGGCAGGGCCCACGCCCAGCACCCTCTCTCCCATTGTAAGCACGTTGGCGTCATTATGTTCCCTGGATGCCCTGGCGGAAAAGGCGTCGTGGCACAGGGCCGCCCTAATCCCCGGAACTTTGTTGGCTGCTATGGAAACTCCAATGCCCGTGCCGCAAATTATTATACCCCGGGTATACTCCCCGGAGCGAACGGCTTCAGCCACCGGAAGGGCAAAATCGGGGTAATCCACCGATTTCTCCGAATAAGTGCCTAAATCCTTGCATTCAATGTTCTCTTTCTGTAAAAAACCAATTATTTCGCCTTTTAATTTATAACCGCCGTGATCGCTGGCAATGGCCACCCGCAAAGGAACATCCTTCCTTCCCAATGTAATTGTTCAAGATATTAGTACTTTTTCTACAACAATTAGCATATCCCTTTATATTAAACAAAAATTTGCAGCCAGATATGATACAGAGGCTGCTCAAAAACAAGCATGGCGCGAAAGGCGAAATCGGACAGCGCGGAGCGTACCTGATAGGTCAGAGGTCAGGGGACACACCTCCCCTTGGAGCATGACTTTGGCGACAGAGGAATGTCCCCAATTAATACTGGACGGTGAGCCTGAGTAAAGTGCCAGGCGCAGTTTTTCAGCAGCCTCTCTATAGCTTTTCTCGTAACAGCCTATCCACTGCCAGCCTAATCATCCCCCTCAAAGAGTCTGCGCAGCGGTGGTAAATCTCCCGGCCTCCCCCGAAGGGGTCCGGAACGTCGGCGCCTGCTCCGGCGTAAACCGCCAGGGTGTGAACCTTAGACTCCGCTTCGGGGCAGACATTTAGAATTTCCATGCGGTGCCTGGCGGTCATGGTAAGCACCAGGTCGGCGCTTTCGATCAACTCCCTGCTCAACATGGTGGAACGGTGGCTGTTTAAGTCAATGTCCATTTCCTTCATAACGGCCACCGCATGATCCGACGCAGGCTGTCCGCTAAAGGCCAGGGTTCCGGCGGACATTACCTCCACCCTGCCGGATAACCCCCGCTTGTCCAGTTCATGCCTGGCCAAAGCCTCCGCCATGCTGCTGCGGCAGGTATTGCCGGTACAGACAAAAAGTATTTTCACAAATTACACCCCCGTGGGCTTATATGATCCGTTCGAAATTCAACCAGAGGCCGTTCAAAAACAAGCATGGCGCGAAAGGCGAAGCCGGCGAGACTAAGTAAAGTGCCAGGCAAAAGTTTTAGGAACGGACTCTCAAAAAAACAGTTTAATGCCTATTCCGATGAGTATCAGCCCGCCTATCAGCTGGGCACGCTCACCGGCCACACGCCCCAGCAGGCGGCCCAGGCACAATCCCCCGAAAGTCATCAAACCTGCCACCAGGCCGAAAACACCGGCGGCCATAATCAGGTTGACCTTCTGGGTACCAAGGGTGAAACCGACACTGAGTGCGTCCATACTTACGCTGGCCGCCAATAAAAGCAATCCCCAGGTATTGACCAGGGCTATTTTGGGAGCATTTTCAGGGTCTTTTTTGATAACGTCCCGGAGCATTCTGACACCCAGAAAAATAAGAATAGACGCCCCGACAATAGCTGCCGCGTTGCCTATATACCTGCCTGCCAGTTCACCCACATACCATCCGGTGAGAGGCATTATAATGTGAAAAATAATTAC
>CBEULQ010000291.1:0-4383 GCA_965543975.1 uncultured Desulfocucumis sp.
CAGAAAGAGTTCTAGTTGCTTGAATTACCGGCACAAGGAGATGAACCCCCAGATGAATTCCGAGATCCTGAACACTTGCTTTGCGCCCGCGGAAAGGGCAACGGACGAGCAAATTGCACAACAAGCAAGGATTGTAGAAGATTTATTCGGGGCTTGTAGTTTTTTTGACGCGCTTCCGTACATTGTAATGGTTCTCAATCACCATCGCCAGGTGATCCTTTATAACAAGGCTCTGCTGGACTTGCTGGGAGTCGGAGATTGTGAATCGGTAAAAGGTCTTCGGCCGGGAGAACTGTTACGCTGTATCCATGCCCGTGAGATGGCCGGTGGTTGCGGGTCCACCGAATTCTGCCGTACTTGTGGAGTTGTAAACACCATCCTGGAAAGTCAGCGTGGCCATAAAGCTTACAACGAGTGCCGGATCCTGGTCAACAACGATGAGGGATTGGAAGCGCTGGATCTGGGGATAACAGCCATGCCGCTCCAGATCAACAATGACGAATTTACCGTTCTGTCCATAGTGGACATCAGCGACAAAAAGCGGCGCCATAACCTGGAGCGCATTTTCTTCCATGACGTCATGAATACGGCCGGAGGCTTGCTGGGCTTGTCCGAGTTGCTGGAAAATACGGCCGATCCTGATTTGGCCAAAGAGTTTATGCTTGACATTCAATCATCGGCGAGGCTGCTGGTGGAACAAATACGGGAACAACGCGATCTGATAATGGCTGAAAACAATGAACTCAAGGTTAGCATGGTGCCATTGCAATCCTTGGATTTATTGTCCGAAGTGGCCGCGCATTTCGCCGTTCATGAAGCTTCCGGGGACCGGCAGATACTGATTGACCCGGCAGCAGAGAATGTGGCTTTTACCAGCAATCCACGGCTGCTTCACCGGGTACTGGGAAATATGTTAAAAAACGCACTGGAAGCATCCGGAGCCGGGGATATAATCCGTTTGGGCTGCCGGTTCCAGGACGGGCAGGTTGAGTTTTGGGTGAAAAATCCGGGAGTAATACCCCGGGAAGTCCAACTGCAGCTTTTCCAGAGATCTTTTTCCACCAAGGGCAACGATCGCGGGTTAGGTACTTACAGTATGAAGTTGCTCACCGAGCGTTACTTGCACGGCTCCATTTCCTTCACGGTGTCCGAAGAGGAAGGGACTACGTTTTTCGCAAGGTATCCTTGCAATATCCAGGCTGCTGGGCATAATGAAAGATCTTGAACCCCCAGATACCATGAACAGCATGTGGACAGGGAGGGGTGGCGGGTTGCCTATAGGCATGTTGTTAAAAGATCGATTACTGGCCGGTGAACGTTTCATTCTTAAAATAGCTGCCTGGCTTTTGTTTTTCCTCCTTCTGAATTTCCTGGCGGGCAAATATTATTTGGTCGTTTCCGGAGAGGTCTATCCCGGGATTCATCTGGTTATGGAGTTTGCCACTGTCATCGTGGCCATTAGCGCTTCCCTGATGAGCTGGTATGAATACAAATACAAGTACGAGCTGCGGATGCTGATCCTGTCCCTGACCTTCTGTGTGGTGGGACTGGTAGAATTTGCCCATTCCGTCTCATATGCCGGTATGCCTGATTTCATTACGCCCAACTCTCCCAATAAAGCCTCCACTTACTGGATCATTGCAAGGCTGTTGCAAAGCGCTGGATTGTTTGCGGCGGTTTTAAGCTATAACAGAATTAAAATTATACGCAAACCGGTTGTAATCCTGGTGCTCTTTGCTTTACTGAGCCTGTTGTTAATTGTCGCCGTTGCTTTTTACCTGCCCTATCTCCCGGCCATGTATGATTCAGCGGCAGGAAGCCAGACCGGTGTCAAAATAGTCTTGGAATACGCAGTTATGACTATATTGGGGCTGTCCGCAGTTCGATTGCTGCTGAAAGAGAAGCCGAACAAGCAGGATTTTTACCTGTGTCTGGCCCTGATTATTGGAATAATGAGCGAAGCGGCTTTCACTTTATACTCCAGCGTCTATGACGTCTATAATTTACTCGGGCACATTTATTTAGTGGCATCCTTTGCCTTTATTTTTAAGGCCTTGGCGGACGAGGCAGTGGTCATGCTTTACAAAACCAACGGCACCCTGAAGAAGCAAAGGGAGATGCTGGCCGAAACCAACCGCCAGCTTCAGGAGGCGAACCGGTTGAAGGATGAGTTTCTTGCCAATACCAACCACGAACTGCGTTCCCCTCTGACGGCCATCATTGCCTTCACCGAGCTTTTACTGGATGAAAGCACGGGAAAATTAAACGACATGCAAAAAGACTACGTTCATGAGATCAGCGACAGCAGCAAGGAACTGCTTGGCAGGATCAACGGTTTTTTGGATCTGTCCAAAATCGCCGCGGGCAAGACTGTCCTGTACAGGGAGCATTTTGAGGTTGACGGACTGATTGAAGATATATTTAGACGGATGAAGCCCCTCTTCAACAATAAGGGGGTAACCCTGGAAGTTGCCCGGGACACGAATCAACTTCTGGTTTGGGCTGACAAGGAAAAATCCGGGCAGGTGTTAACCAACATTCTCTCCAATGCATTGAAATTCACCGCGCCTGGTGGAAAGGTGGTAGTGGAATCCAGCCCCGGTGACACCGGTCGGAATGTTATTATCACTGTGAGAGACACCGGCATTGGTATTGACATACGGGAACAGGAAAAAATTTTTCAGCCTTTTTATCAGGTGGACGGCAGCAGCGCTAGGAAGTACGGCGGTACGGGAATAGGGCTGGCCCTTGCCAAGAAACTGGTGGAATTAAACGGGGGTACCATCAGGGTATCCAGTCAGAGGAATGCCGGTAGCGTTTTTACTTTTACCTTGCCGGCGGAGTAAAGCAAAGATTTGGGGGAGGCAGGTTAAACAATGCCATATCGTATATTAGCGGTTGACGACGATCCGAAAATATTAAAAATTCTGCTGCACTCGCTGAGCAGGGAGGGTTTTGAAGTGCTCACCGCCGCCAATGGTGAGGAAGCACTGCAAAAAGCCAGACAGCTCCCCCCCGACCTGGTGGTGCTGGACATCATGATGCCGGGAATGGACGGTTTTGAGACCTATCAGAAGTTGAAGGCCCAGCGGGATGTTCCGGTAATCATGTTATCGGCCAGGACGGACGAGGTGGACAGGGTGGTGGGATTACGGATGGGAGTGGATGACTACCAGACTAAACCCTTTAGTCCCACGGAATTAGCATTGCGGGTAAAAGCGGTTTTAAGAAGGCTGGAAGAGAAAAAAGTTCAACCCAATCAGGTTTTAACCTTTGGTGAGTTGACCTTGGACTACGTCAAGCGATCGGTCATGGTCGACGGCAGCAAGGTTGAACTTACCCCGAAGGAATTTGAATTGCTCTGGCTGATGGCCTCCAACTCCAACCAGGTTTTTACCAAGGCACACTTGCTGGACAAGATCTGGGACAGTTCCTTTTTTGGCGATGAGAACACTGTTACCGTTCATATCAGGCGATTGCGGGAAAAGATCGAAAGGAACCCTTCTAAACCGGTATATATTAAAACGGTTTGGGGTACTGGATATAAATTTGAGTTTGAAGGATATAAGTGAGCCTATAGAGCCTGTAAGACCCAGTCCCCGATCTTCGGTAACTGGGTCTTACAGGCTGTTGGCGAGATAATACGGTTTCATATAGATAAAGGCGAGGGTACATCCCGGCGCCTTTTTTTATTGTAATGAATGACGATTTGTTTTAGAGACAGCAAATTATCCAAATGGATAATTGCCCCTTTTTATTTAATAGATTATTAATATTTTCGTAATTTGACTGTAAGCTCCGCAAACTATAATTGCATTATCAGTTGGGGACATTCCTTCGCGAATTTTTAATAAGATTAAGGAATTTATTGTAACACAGAAGGTGTGTCCCCTAACCTTTTATGGGGGGTGAAACCCATGAACCGGGACGGAGGTCCGGAAAAGCCTGCAGGTTTGTCCAGGGAACATTTAGAGGAGCATTACAGGCTTTATCCGGCAGCGCATCAGTTAAAAATAAAAGAGATTGAAGCACGGCTGCTCAAAACCGATACGGCCTGTGTCGATACCACCTACTGCCCCCTGCGTTCCTTGAAAAAAGAATACGCTTACGCCCTGAATTCTGTCAGGCTGCATGATTATTATCTCGGGAACATCGGGGAAGCAGGTTCGCAACCATCTCCCGAGCTGATGAGCATGCTGGAGCGGGACTTCGGCTCCGTGCAGGAGTGGGAGAAGCAGTTTTTCGCCCTTGCCATGTGTTCAAGGGGTTGGGTGGTGCTGGGCTTTGATCTGAAAGAAGGTGTGTTGAGAAATTTTTTCACCGACGACCACTCCGAGGGCGTATGGTCGGTATTGCCACTGCTGGTGCTGGACGTATACGAGC
>CBEULQ010000292.1:0-4376 GCA_965543975.1 uncultured Desulfocucumis sp.
AATAAAAGCAGGAGGGTTATACAACCCTCCTACTGCAATATATACATATTTACCCTCCGGACACCCCATCGTCGGGCATCCCTCTCCGTCTCAAGAAACACGTCAATCCTGTTGCCTTTTATGGCCTTGCCCCGGTCCGCCGCCACCGCGTAACCATATCCGTCGATATATAATTTGGTGCCAAATGGTATTACACTGGTGTCCACGGCCACCAAACCGTAACCCGGAGCCTTGCCGGAAGCTGTATTTCGCCCGGTGTACGTATACGCCGTGGCCACAACCTCCATTGCCCGGTTGAAACGTATATCTCTCCCGCCCCGGGATACGCTCTGACCTGTGCCTACCTGTATTATTCCGGTAACGGGCTCGGCAACGGTCTTTTTATCCACCAGCTTCCGCTCCACCACCTGATTGTCGTGGTAGGTCACCTGCCAGCGTTGCTGCTCAATGCCGTCGGCTCCCTTTTTAATCACCCGGGATATGCCCCTGGCCATCTCCGGGTTGTTATCCCTTCTCACACTGTAAGGTATGGGAACATTTTTTACTTCATCCGCAACCTGCACCCTGGTCACCTTGATTTTTATGTTCCCCATAATTCTGTGTCCGGGTTCCGGTATAACCTTGTCACTCTGGTTCAGGTTAATTTTTTTCTCTTTCAGGACCTCCTCCACCGTGGCTGCGGTGGTATCAAACTCCGTTATTTCCCCCCCGGCATCAATTGTCACATGGTGAGATCTCATCAGCTCTACCCGGGAGCCTTCCCTGAGCTGTTCATTAACAGGCGGGTCAACCTTGTCATTGGGTCCGGGAACAATATCATTTTCCTCCAAAAGTTTGCCCACCGTGGAAGATGTTGTTTTTAGCACCGTCTCCCTGCCATCCACAACCAGGGTTACGGTTTTCTGAGCCCAGGCGAATCCCGCAATAATAACGCCCGCTAGGAGCAGAGCTATCACCAGTACAACTACGGCGGGGGGCATGATGCGAAAAGTCTTTGTTCCTCTCCGGCCGGCTTCCTGGCCGACTTCGGACTTCAAAGAATCCGTCAAGGACATGCAAGCCTCCTTTACCGTACAGGCCACGGTAACCTGTATTTTAATGTTAGAGAACACACCTTCTGTGTGGCATTTAATTCCTTACCCTTAAACAATTTCGAGAAGGAATGTCCCCAATTACGTTAACCGTATCTTAATAATTCTATCTTCTTCCTATGTTTCCTGCCTGCAGGGGGTTAAAAGTATTGTCGAACCATTTCTAAGGTTGCCGGCAACCGAAAAATGCCATCAAGTTGTTGGTAGTCGCGGAAAAAAGTTCCTTTTTAACAAGGAACTTTTCATTCTGGGAATATAATTTTACAGATGAAAATTATACTTTAATATATGTCTATGCGCTATCTTTAGAAAAGATGACATTTATAGTCGCAAAAATTTTTAAAATTCCACTCCCTTTTGCGCTTTGATTCCTTTGGCGTAAGGGTGTTTAATCTCTTTTATTTCAGTAACCAGATCCGCTTTTTCGGTAACCTTCCCGGCGGCGTTTCTGCCGGTGAGCACCAGGTGTAATTCATGGGGCTTCATATCTATTAGTTCCAGAACCTCGCTCTCGCTTAGCAACCCGAAGCTCACTGCATAATTTATTTCATCAAGAATAATCATGTCCCACCTGCCGGAGTTTATTTCCTCCCGGGCCCGGGCCATAGCCTCCCGGGCAGCGGCCCGGTGACCGGCCAGTTTGTCATCCCCCGAATTTTTGATGAAACCCTCTCCCATGGCGACTATTTCAAATCCCGGCATTTTCTCCACCGCCTTCAGTTCACCGTAGCCTTTACCGCCCTTGATAAACTGCAGCATCAGTATTCTCATTCCCTGGCCCCAGGCCCTGAGCGCCATACCCATAGCCGCGGTGGTTTTTCCCTTCCCGTTGCCGGTGTAAACAATCACCAGTCCTTTTGTATCCGGCATATTTATCACCTCCATTGAGATTACTTTTATTTAAGGTGTGACAGTAAGCCGTCCAAAACATCCCACCTCTCGCTTCCCATATGCCAGGCAAAAGTTTTAGGAGCGGCCTCCCACATTGAAAACCGCTTTGGCATTCTCTAATACCGCGGCGGCAAGATCATCCGGCTCCATTCCCCGTAGCAAGGCTATCTCATCTACAACGTAACGCACGTAGGCCGGCTCGTTTCTTTTGCCCCTCCGGGCCTGGGGAGCCAGATAGGGGCAGTCCGTTTCCGTAAGCAATCTTTCCAGCGGAATCTTGCCGGCAATATCCTTTAACTTGGAAGCATTAGGAAAGGTAACCGGGCCGGCGATGGAAATATAAAAGCCCATGGCTATGCAAAGTTTGGCCATTTCCCAGCTTCCGCTATAACAGTGCAGCACGCCGCCCCTATTGCCGATGCCGTCTTTTTTAAGAATATCAATTAAATCGCCGTGGGCGTCCCTGTCGTGAATGACCACCGGAAAGTCCAGATGCCTGCAAAGAGCCAATTGTTCCCTGAACACCTTCTGCTGAACCTGTCTGGGACTTAAATCCCGGTAATAATCAAGACCTATCTCGCCTATGGCCACCACCCCCGGACTGCCGGCAAGTTCACCCAGCCTGGTCAGATAGTTTTCCGGCACGTCCTCGGCGTCGTGGGGATGCACCCCTACCAGGGCATATATGAAGGGATGCTGTTTCGCCAGTTTAACGGACCTTTCGGAGGAAGGAAGGTCAAAAGAGGCGTTAATAATAAACCTCACACCGGCGTCCCGGGCCCGGCGGATCACTTCCTCCCGGTCTTCGTCGTATTCCTCTATGTCCAGGTGGGCGTGGGTGTCCACCAGAATTGGTTTTTTCTCGTCTTCAGCCAGCGCCTTTCACTCCTTACACATATTATCTCGTTAACAGCCTGTAAGACCCCTTCCGCGAAGACCGGGGATCAACAGGCTGTATATTAGTCCCCCGCCGGGGTGGCGCATCACCTATTCTATTCCAGGGTGGTTGGATCAATCCTGGGGAACAGCGCCTCGCCACGGCCCAACTGGATATCCCCCGGCAGTTTGCCCCAGCGCAGTGATTCCCAGTTGTGCAGGTCCGGCCGGTCGGCTATGCCCAGCATGGGCCACACCCTGGGGGCCATCAGGGGCATAAAGGGTGAGGCAAGCACAGCGATAAACCTTACGCTTTCCGCAAGGTTGTAAAGCACCGTGCCCAGGCGCTCCTCCTTCTCCGGATCCTTGGCCAGCACCCAGGGAGAAGTCTCATCGACGTACTTGTTAGCCCTGGAAACCAGTCGCCAAAGCGCTCCCAATGCGTTGGACAGTTCCCTTTTCTCCATTAATTCTTCCACCGCAGCGGGGGTTTCCGCAGCCAGACTGATCAGATCCCCGTCCGGCCCCTCCGCAGGCCCCGGACCCCGCAGGTGACCCTTAAAATACTTCTGTACCATGCCCAGGGTTCTGCTGACAAGGTTGCCCAGGTCGTTGGCCAGGTCCTTGTTAATCCTGTTAACCAGTGCCTCCTCGGAATAATAACCGTCAGAACCGAAGGGCAGTTCTCTGATGAGATAATAGCGAATGGCGTCTACGCCGTACTTATCGATAAGCTGCCAGGGATTTACCACGTTGCCCTTGGATTTGCTCATCTTGCCGCTGTCCAGCAGCAGCCAGCCGTGAGCCAGCACTTGTTTGGGCAGGGGCAGCCCCGCCGCCATCAATATGATGGGCCAGATAATAGTATGAAAGCGGACAATATCTTTGGCCATCAGATGGACGTCCGCAGGCCAGAATTTCTTATACAGCTCATCATTTTCGGTGCCGTACCCCAGTGCGGAAATGTAGTTGGAGAGGGCGTCCACCCACACATAAATAACGTGTTTGGGATCGAATGGCACCGGAATGCCCCAATCAAATGTCGTCCTGGAAACGCACAGATCCTCCAGCCCGCTCTTGATAAAGCTGATCATCTCGTTGCGCCGGGATACGGGCTGGATGAAGTCCGGATTATCTTCAATGTGTTTTAAAAGCCTGTCAGCATATTTAGACATGCGGAAAAAGTAGCTTTCTTCCTGTAAAAGCTCCACGCCCCGGCCGCAATCCGGGCAGTTGCCGTTTTCCAGCCGGCTTTCGGTCCAGAAGGCCTCACAAGGAGTACAGTACCATCCCTGATAACTTGCCTTGTAAATGTCCCCCTGATCGTATAGACGCTGGAATATGGCGGATACCACCTTTTTATGCCTTTCCTCGGTGGTGCGGATAAAGTCGTTGTTGCTGATTTCCAGTTTGCTCCACAGATGCTTTATCCCGGCCACAATCTCGTCCACGTATTCCTGCGGTGTACTGTTTTTGGCCCGGGATACCCGCTCTATTTTTTGCCCGTGTTCGTCAGTG
>CBEULQ010000293.1:0-4362 GCA_965543975.1 uncultured Desulfocucumis sp.
ACTCCAATGGCATTTTTCTCCGATACTGTTGGACACTCTGCTCTAACAGGGATTGCCATTGGAGTGCTGCTTGGTTTCCAGGACCCGCTATGGATTATGGTTATTTTTTCTATCCTTCTGGCCATTGCTATTTCCTTGTTGAAGAGCTTTACCGGCGACTCTACCGATACAATTATTGGAGCTGTTGCCGCCACCATGGTGGCCCTTGGCATCGTTATCCTCTCGCGGGGCGGCGGGTTTAATAAGTTCTCACGTTTTCTTGTGGGCGACTTGTTGAGCATAACCCCGCAAGAGGTGCCTTTACTGGCTTTCACGCTGGTGGGGGTTATTCTACTGTGGGTTATTATGTTCAATAAATTTTTGCTGGTTAGCGTAAATCCATCCCTGGCGCTCAGCAGGGGCATCCCGGTTCGCCTGGTGGAGACTCTGTTTTGTGTTGTGACGGCGGTGGTAGTAACCATTTCCATTCAATGGGTGGGTATATTAATCATCAATTCACTCTTGATTCTACCGGCTGCAGCCTCGCGTAATGTATCCCGTAATATGCGGCAGTACCATGTGGTTTCCTTGTTGATCACTCTTGTCTCCGGGATAGCCGGTCTACTTATGTCGTATTACTGGGCGACAGTGACCGGGGCAACCATCGTTTTGTTCACAGCACTGTTTTACCTGGTTACGCTATTGGCAAAACCAAGGTTTGCTTAAGCTTTTTTAGCTATAAAGTGAGTCTAAATCAACCCCAAAAGGGAGATAGAAATGCGTGTGTTAGTATTAAGCATTAAAAACACTTACATAAAAGGACAGCCGATATATCAGCTGTCCTTTTGTACTTCCTAACTACCAGTATCAATACTCTGTAGCAGCCGCCTTAAAATTTTACCGGAGCCGGTTCTGGGAAGTTCGGTGCGGAATTCAACCACCCTGGGGTATTTGAAGGCCGCCATTTTTTGCCGGGACCAGTTGATAATATCGGCCTCGCTTATTTTGTTTTCATACTCTCTTTTCAGTACGATAAAGGCCTTAACAGTCTCACCCCGGTAGGCATCAGGTACGCCCACAACCACTGCCTCTGCCACAGCCGGGTGTTCGTACAGAAAGTTTTCCACTTCCTGTGGAAAGACACTATAACCGGAAGCCTTAATCAGTTCCTTTTTACGTCCCATTATATAGAGATAACCATCCTCATCCATCCTGACAATGTCCCCTGTAGCCAGCCAGCCGTCATTTATACACACAGCGGTCTCATCAGGCTGTTTCCAATACCCACGGGTTACCTGAGGGCCTTTTACGTAAAGTTCCCCCATCTCACCTAAAGGCACTTCCTTTGATGGATCGGCAAGGTCCACTATTTTAACGTCGGTATTTATAACCGGAATGCCCACCGAGCCCAGGCGGGGTTTATCCAGTGGATTGACGGTCACCTGGGAGATGGTCTCGCTCAGTCCATATCCTTCCATTAGACTAACTCCGGTCATTTCTTTATATTTTATAAGTACCTGGAGTGGAATGGGAGCACCACCGGACACGCAGGATTTGAGAGAAGTTAAATCATGTTTTCGTGCGTCCGGGTAATTTACCACTGCAATATTCATGGTAGCAATGCTGACCCAGTGTGTCACCTTATATTTTTCTATGGCCCGGATTACTGTTTCCGTATCATAACGGGCCAGCAGGATTATGGTTCCGCCCACATAAAGGGGCATATTCATACTGGAAATCAGCCCGGTGACATGGAACAGGGGCAGTACCGCCAGGTGAGTATCGCTGTCAGCCTTGTGCCATAGAGCCGAGCATACGGTATTGAAAAGCATGTTGGCATGTGAAATCATGGCCCCTTTGGGCAGTCCGGTGGTTCCTGAGGTATACTGAAGTAAAGCCAAATCCTCATGTGGATCAATATCCAATTCGGGAGGGTGGTCTCCGCTACTTAATAATTCTAATAATTCCAAGGTATCAGGATAATGTTGTCTCGGCACTTTCAGGGACGGGTGCAGGGGAAGACCGGGTCCGGTGGGCAGAATATCCTTAAACCCTGTTACGATTACATTGTTTAGGCAAGTCCTTTCTTTTATCCGCTGTAATACAGGATACAATACATCCAGCAGTATAATTGTTTCAGCCCCGGAGTCAATTAATTGGTATGCCAGTTCGTCTTCTTTATACATGGGGTTGGCGGTTACGGCCACTGCTCCTAATCTCCAGACGGCAAAAATAGCAATGATGTACTGGGGGCAGTTCTGCATAAAGAGGCAAACCCGGTCTCCCTTAGCCACTCCCAGTCTTGAGAGGGACGCAGCCAGGGAGGCTGTCATTCTTTCAAACCTGCCGTAGTTTATCCTGTACCCGTAAAAATTTATGGCTTCCCGGTCGGGAAAATTTTGCGCATGCTGCTTAACTATTTCCGGTAAGGTTATATCCGGGTAGGTTATTTGGCGGGGAACCCCATCAGGCCAGGAATTATACCAGATCGGTTCCATTTTTGCTACCTTCTTTCCGCATTTTTAAGACAGAATTAAAGTTACTGTCATTACAAAATTTACGCAATTATTGTGCCCGGATCTATCCCATTTGCTCCTCATCGGGTAAATTAACACCTAATTCCTTAAGCTTTTTCCAGAGTGTGGTGCGGCTTATCCCCAGTACCCGGGCCATTTCAACTCTACTGCCCCGGATCAATTTACTGGCCTGTATAATAATCTGTTTTTCCATATCCAGCATATTGCCCAGTTCTATATTTAGCCGGGTGCTATTGTTTATTGCACTGGAAAGAGAATCCCCGCCAGTTAATTTATTTAACAATGTATAAAATGTTATGTGAGTTTGAGAATTCTCTTCGCCCAGAGCAACATATCGTTCCGCAAATCCTTCCAACTCCCGCACATTTCCCGGCCACATGTAACTTTTTAATGCTTCCAGTAAATTAGTATCGATATTCAAATATACCAGGATGTCCTGGCCTGCCAGCCGCTCAAGAAAATACCTGAACAGTACCGGGACATCTTCCAGCCTGTCCCGAAGAGGCGGAACCTGAAGATTTAGGACATTTAGCCTGTAGTATAGATCCGAACGAAAACGTCCCTCATTAATTGCTTTTGTAATATTTTGATTGGTTGCGCTGATTACTTTTACGTCTACAGGAATAACTCTCTGTCCACCAACCGGCATAACTTCCTTTTCCTGTAATACCCTTAAAAGCCTGGCCTGAAGGTTGGGGCTCAATTCGCCGATCTCGTCCAGGAAAATGGTACCACCATGGGCAAGGCTAAATAATCCCTGCTTTCCTCCCTTTCGCGCTCCGGTAAAGGCACCGTGTTCGTACCCGAATAATTCGCTTTCCAGCAGGTTTTCCGGGAGTGCTGCACAGTTTATCGCCACAAAGGGGCCTTCCCGCCGGTTGCTTTCATTGTGCATGCTCTGGGCGATTAATTCCTTTCCTGTACCGCTTTCCCCTGTAATCATAATAGATGCTTCAGACCGTGCGTATTGGCGAGCTTCCTGGATGGTTTCCGTAATCATAGCGCTTTTGCCAACAATGTCACTGAATCTAAATTTTGCAACCAATCCCTTGTTATTTAATTCTTGTCTTATTTTGGCTTCCATGCGCCGTATTTTATCTGCGGCCTGAAAGGTTACCAGTATTCCATGTTTATTTTGACCCAATGCCATGTGAACACGGTTTACTACCAATGGCAGGTCTCCCAAGTATATAAGTTGACCGCTGACAGCCCTGGCATCACCGTATAGAGCACGGCAAACGGCATTAATACGGCATATCTCCGTTATGGATTTGCCAATTACATTGGCAGCCTTTATCCCCGCGAGTTTCTCCGCAATAGGATTAAAAATGGTCACCTCGCTTTTTTCTACTGCCATTATTCCGTCATAGGCGTTATCCAATATGCCCTGAAAGGATCTGCACAGACGCAGGTCTCTTCTGCGTACCCGGCAGATATCCCAAGCTTTTTTTATCGCATCTTGAATAAATTCCCGGCTGCTATGTACAAGAACAGCTTGAAGCCCATATTCTTTTGCTTTTTTAAAGGCATAAACTCCTGTGCACACAACAACATCTATTTTTTGGCGGGCTATATCGCTTACAGTTTGCTGCAACTGATCCAGGGAATTATACTGAAAAACATTAAAATCTGTGCCTACAATCTGAGAAATTCTGTTATAATCAAACCTTGGCGGCTGGTGTTCCAAATCCATCAAGGCAATTTTATTTCCTGTTAATTTTGCCCGGTAAATAGCGTCGGCGATGTCATAGCTGGTTACTTGCATCATCACCACAGGAATTTTTACCTGTTTCTTCAATATGGCGGCGGTGCCTCCCCTGGCAATTACTATTTCAATCTGGCCCTC
>CBEULQ010000294.1:0-4350 GCA_965543975.1 uncultured Desulfocucumis sp.
GTTACGTTTACTTGAAAGTGCAAGTTTAAATGGGCAGTTTTCAAAAAGGGGCGCCGGTGGCGCCCCTTGATTACTTTTATAAAAAACTTAATCGTAGTTATGCGGTAAGCAGGAGATTAAAAAGAATTGTTGAATAATTTAAGCTGGGAACTTGGGGTATTCGTACAAGCTGTTTGAATACTATTTGGAATATTTTATAAATGTTAGATTTTATTTCACAGGAGGTGATGCCCGGGCTCTGTCAGGTGTACTTAGAAACACAAAATACTCTAAATTTATGAAGGAGGTTACTTTGGTGAGAATCAGATCAAAATGGGCGATTATCACAATGGTCATGCTGCTCAGCGTAGCCCTGGTGGTTTCAGGCTGCGGCGGCGGCGAGAAGAAAGAAGAAGGAAAAGAAGCGGCTTCCGGGGAGAAAGTTGTAAAAATCGGTCTTATCACTCCTTTAACCGGGGACGTTAAAACCTTTGGTGAATCAACCCAAAACGCTTTTAAACTTGCTCTTGAGCAGGCTGATTACAAAGCCGGCGATTTCAAGGTTGAGGCTGTTGTTGCAGACGACCGCAACGATGCCACCGAGGCAGTAAACGTTGCCTCCAAACTCATCTCCCAGGATAAGGTTAATGCTATTGTTGGTCCCCTGACCTCAAAAACCAGCATTCCTGTCAGCGAGCTTTGCAACACAAGCAAAATCCCCATGCTGACCAACACCGCCACCAACCCCAAAGTTACTGTGGACGATAAAGGCACCCGCAAGGAATATGTCTTCCGTGCATGCTTCATTGACCCCTTCCAGGGTAAAGTGGGAGCCAAATTCGCCCTGGATAACCTGAAGAAGAAAACTGCCGCTGTTCTTTATGATCAGGGCAATGACTATACAATAGGCCTGGCCAACACCTTTAAAGAGAACTTCACTGCCGGCGGCGGCACTATTACCGACTTCCTGGCATATTCCCAGAACGACGTTGACTTTAGCGCCGTGCTGACCAACATTGCCAAGAAAAACCCCGATGTTCTCTATCTGCCCGACTATTACCAGAAGGCCAGCCTGATCGGCAAGCAAGCTCGTGAAAAAGGCATCAAAGCCGTATTCCTTGGCGGCGACGGCTGGGACTCCAAAGATCTGGACTATACCACCATGGCCGGCGGATATTTCACCAACCACTATTCCTCCGATGACCAGCGTCCCGAAGTTCAGAAATTCATCAACGACTATAAAGCAAAATACGGTTCCGTTCCGGATGCTCTGGCAACCCTGGGTTATGACGCCACAATTATGATGCTGAACGCCATTAAAACAGCCAACAGCAACAATCCCGAAGACATCAAAAATGCTCTTGCCGCTACCAAGGATTTCCCTGCTGTCAGCGGTAATATTACCTTCGATAAGGACGGCAACCCCATTAAGCCTGCCGTTATCCTGGAGGTAAAAGCTGATAAGACATATGGTTACGTGGCCACTGTAAACCCGTAATTTATAAAGATGCATGCGGGGAGGCAATCCCTCCCCGCAAATATTATTTTAGGGGGTAGACGTGTTGGAACACGTCCTGGATCAGATTATCAACGGACTGCAGTTGGGTTTAATGTACGCTCTGATCGCCCTGGGCTATACTATGGTTTATGGGGTGGTCAAGCTGATCAACTTTGCCCACGGCGACGTGTTCATGGTAGGTGCTTTTGTCGGCTATTTTGGTTTTCAGGTATGGGGCTTGTCATTACCTTTGGCGATTTTAACCGCTGTTGTGGTTTGCTCTGTACTGGGAGTGACCATTGAGCGTATTGCCTACAGGCCTTTAAGGTATGCGCCCAAAATAGCCGCGCTGATCAGTGCTCTGGGAGTTTCGTTGTTTCTTGAATATTTCAGTAGTTTGAAATTTGTGTTTGGTCCCAATTTCAGGGTTGTGGAAAGGCCCTTTCAAGAAGTTCACTACAGCATTGGTATAATCAATATTACCAATATACAACTGATGGTGCTGGTGGTTGTTCTTGTAATGCTGCTGGCGCTGCAGTACCTAATCTACCGCACCAAGATCGGAATGGCCATGCGCACCGTTTCCGTAGACCACGATGCGGCGAGACTGATGGGGGTTAATGTGGACAGTACCATATCCATTACCTTTGCCATTGGATCCGCCTTCGCGGCGGTGGGCGGAGTGCTGTACGCCATCGCCTATCCGCAGATTCACCCGTTTATGGGAATTATGCCCGGTTTGAAGGCCTTTACCGCAGCAGTGCTTGGCGGCATAGGCATTATACCCGGTGCGGTGCTTGGAGCTCTGATTATGGGGCAGGTGGAAACCCTTACTACGGCTTTCCTTTCTTCTCAGTTAAGAGATGCCATAGCTTTCCTTATTTTAATTCTGGTGCTGCTTATCAGGCCCTCGGGAATACTGGGCAAGAATGAGCCGGACAAGGTGTAAGGGGTGGTAATATGCAAAATAAAAAGCCAAAAACAGCGTTATTAATGATATTTGTGATTGCCTTTTATGCCGTGATCAGGACGGTGGAAACCACCGGCTTGCTGAACGACTACTGGCAGAGAGTACTGGACCAGGCTCTGATTGCCACCATGGGAGCCATGGGATTAAGCATCATTTACGGTTTCACCGGTCAATTTTCACTGGGGCATGCTGCCTTTTACGGACTGGGAGCCTATACCGCAGGTATGGTGGGCAAGTTGTACGGCGACGGCGGATATCTGATGTTTTTCGTGGCGCTGTTTGCCGGGGCTGCCATGGCCGGTCTCCTGGCCCTGGTTATAGGACTTCCCATACTCAGGTTGCGCTCAGACTATCTGGGCATCGCCACTTTGGGATTCGGCATTATTGTTAAGGTGGCCATGGACAACTCCAACAGGATACATCCTGCGCTGGGCGGCGCCACCGGAATGTCCGGCACCCCCCAAATGGCAAACTTTGACATAATATTTTTATTTACCATTCTGGTAATCATATTGACCCGAAATTTTGTTTTCTCCACCTACGGTAGGGCATGTACCGCAGTCCGGGAGGACGAGATCGCGGCGGATGTGATGGGCATCGATACCACCAGGATAAAGGTTATGGCCTTTGTTCTGGGATGTTCGCTGGCAGGTCTGGCGGGAGCCATATACGCCCACAGATATCCTTTCCTGCATCCCACCAGTTTCGATTTTCTGAAATCCTTCGACTTTCTGCTGATTGTTGTGCTGGGCGGGCTCGGCAGCATGACCGGCACCATTATAACAGCAGTGGCCTGGGTATTTTTGCTGGAAGGATTAAGATTTGTTCTAGGTGAATCTTTTATAGACTTCCGCGGTGTAATATATGCCCTAATTCTAATAGTATCCATCATTTTAAGGCCTCAGGGAATTTTCAGCGGCAAAGAACTGCGTGCCATAGTTCCTAACCCTTTTGCCAACCTGGTATCCCGGGGAAAGGAGGGAGAACGTGTCAGTTCTTGAGTTGAATAACGTTACTAAAAATTTTGGCGGACTTAAAGCTGTTAGTAATTTCAGCATGACCATCAACGAAGGCGAGATAGTAGGTCTTATCGGTCCTAACGGAGCCGGTAAAACAACGGTATTTAACCTAATTACAGGAATATATCAGCCTACCGAAGGCAGCGTAACGTTCATGGGCGAAAATATGGCCGGTGTTCCTCCCTACAAGGTATGCCAGAAAGGAATTGCCAGGACTTTTCAGAATATCAGGCTGTTTAAGTGCAACACAGTTCTGGACAATGTAAGGACTGTATTTCACCCCAGGGCTGCATACAGCATATTGGATGCCGTATTGCATACACCCAAGTTTAAAAGGATAGAGGCGGAAATAACCGAGCAGTCAATGGAATTTCTAGATGCCCTGGGTCTGAAAGAAAGGGCCTTGGATATTGCCTCAAGCTTGCCTTACGGTGCGCAGAGAAGACTGGAAATTGCCAGGGCACTGGCGGGAAATCCGAAGCTGCTGATACTGGACGAGCCTGCGGCGGGCATGAACCCGTCTGAAGTGGCGAAAATGGTTGAATTGATACGCTACGTCAAGGAGAGATTCAATATAACCATTTTGCTGATTGAACACCAGATGGGCATGGTGATGAATCTGTGCGAGCGGCTGGTGGTTATGGACTTCGGCCAGATTATCGCTGCGGGCCTGCCTGCGGAAATCAGAGACAATCCAGTGGTGTTGGAAGCTTATCTGGGTAAGGGGGCAACGGTGGCATGATGCTGGAAGTAAACAATCTTGAGGTGTTTTACGGAGCTATCCAGGCCCTCCAGGGTATTTCCTTCAGTGTTGAAAAAGGGGAGATCGTTACTCTTATCGGCGCCAACGGCGCCGGTAAATAGACCACCCTTAGAACCGTATC
>CBEULQ010000295.1:0-4348 GCA_965543975.1 uncultured Desulfocucumis sp.
CATTTCCTGCCTGATTACGGATATGATATCCCTTTGCCAGTCTTTTAGCTCCCTGGCGTTCTCCATTAAGAACAACAGCAGGTCCTTACTGGGTTTCTCCGGAAATTTAACCGGCTTTTCATCATCTTCTTTAGATTTATCTTCGTCCAAATCCCACAAATCATCGTAGGGCGTTTCCTGCTTTTTATTATGCTGGTGCTTGCTGTCGCAGCTGTGTTTTTTTCCGCTGTCAGCGCCGGAACAGCTTGCCCCGCAGCCGGAACCGCAACCCGAATTACAACCTGACTTGCCAACGGAAACACACTGGCAGTCTTGCTCTTTAGCCGTTTCTTCGGGCTGTTTGATGCGGTAATGGGGGTCAACATGCTCCTGGATTGAAATGACGGAGTCAATAAAACTCTCAACCTTTTGTTTGCCGTATTTGAACTCATACTCCCTGAATCTGTCCGCCGATGCGGCCATTGATTCCACCATTTTCCTTGAGGTGTTCTGGAAATAGGCATTGTTCTTAAAAAAGTCACAGTGGGCCATAACATGGGCGATAACCAGTTTATTCTGAATAAGGGTATTACCTTCCAGCAGAAAAGCATAGCAGGGATTGCTGTTAATTACCAGTTCGTATATACGGCTTAGGTTGTAGTCATACTGCGTCTTCATTTTCTGATATGACTTGCCAAAAGACCAGTGGCTGAAACGGGTAGGCATGCCGTAGGCGCCGAATGTATAGATTATGTCCGCCGGGCATATTTCAAAATACATGTCGTAGAAATCCAGACCAAATTCTCTGGCTTTTGCAGTTATCTTTTCGATGGCTTCTTCAAGCAATTTCATTTCTTCCTGCGGGTTCATAACATTATCCCTCCCTGGTTATACAATATGCCCGGGAGGGACGCAAATTGACATGTTTAACGTGAGTAAATATATTTATGATAATTGTTTATTGTATTTCATTTTTTTATGGCTGCTCCTAAAAATGTTTAAGGAACAAATGTCTAACTGCCGTATGACCCGTTAGACGGTTCCAGACCGTATTTTTCAATTTTTCTGTATATAGTAGCCCTGCTGATGCCCAGCGCCTCGGCTGCCCTGCGCTTGCCCTCGTCCGTCCAGCCGTATTTATTGAGGGAGTTCAGCACCGCCTCCCTTTCCAACGTATCCAGAGGAACAATATCCGCTCCGGTGGAAAACTTTTTACCGTTTTGCATATTCTTATCCCGCATTCTGCGGGGCAGGCTGTCAGGCGTTATATAATCATCCTCTTCAAGGTTGACCGCATATTCCACTACGTTGATTAGTTCCCTGATGTTCCCCGGCCAGTTGTAGTTCAGGCAAGACTGCAGGGCCTCACCGCTAAGACCTTTAATATCCTTGTTCAACAGCCCGGAAAAACGTTTAATATAATGGTCCAGCAAAAGTAGTATATCCCCTTCCCTTTCCCTCAGGGGGGGAAGCACGATGGGGATCACGCTTACCCGGTAATACAGATCTTCCCTGAAAAGGCCCTTTTCCACCATAGACAGAAGATCATGGTTGGTGGCGGCAATTATTCGCACCTCCACAGGTATCAACTGGGTACCACCTACCCGCTCTATCTGTTTTTCCTGCAAAACCCTGAGCAATTTAGCCTGCAGGTACAGGGACATGTTCCCAATTTCGTCAAGAAAAATTGTTCCGCCGTTGGCCAGCTCAAATTTGCCGGGCTTTCCCCCCCGCTTGGCGCCTGTAAAGGCTCCCTCGTCGTAGCCGAAAAGCTCGCTCTCCAGCAGGCTCTCCGGAATAGCGCCGCAGTTCAGAGCCACAAAGGGCTTGTCGGCAAAGGGGCTGGCGGCATGTATGGCCCGGGCGAAAATTTCCTTGCCTGTTCCGGTCTCACCAAGTATCAGCACAGTGGAATTGCTGGCGGCAACCTTTCGGGCCTGGCTTTTGACATCCAAAAGGAGCTTGCTTTCACCGATAATATCCTCAAAGGTTATCTCCCGCTGGGAACTTATATACTCGTAGGCAATTTTCTGTGTCTCGCTGAAATCCCTGAAGGAAGCAACCACCCCGAGGGAAGCGCCCCCCTCGCCCTTTATTATCCTGGCGGTGGCAAGAAGGTGCAGCCTCTTGCTGCCGCATTTCACAAACACCTCCCGGGAATTGAAACCCTTGCCCCCCTCCAGCACCTCTTCCAGATTGATTCCGGACAGAACGAACTTAATATGCCTGCCGATGGCGCCTTCCTTGGTGAGCCGGAACATCCTTTCCGCCGAACGGTTGAAATGGGTAACCAGACCGTCGCGGTCAATGGCCACCAGCGCCTCATAGGCTGCGTCAACAACCGCCTCAAGGCGACCGGCCATGAGCATTCTTTCGGAAACAATCTCCCTTTCGAAGGCTTTGCTGCCGATCAGATCCGCCATTCTGCCTATAAATTCCAAGAGGGAATTTTTATTGCGGGTTAAATTTTCCTTCTGCTGCGCATCAAAGGCAATAAGGCTGATAGTGCCTATGACCCTGGTTTCCGCGTGTATGGGGTAAACTATGGAAGACCGGTAAAAACAGTTTCCGGTGAGGGGGCAGTGGCCGCAAATATCGTGATATCCCGGCTCATCGATGGAGACTGGCTGCCCCGTGCTTAGTACGTGCTTGTTGACAAACCCCCTGCGCAGCCGGGAACCCACGTCATTGCGGACAGTGCCGGTACCGGCCACCCTCACCAGCTCATTGTCTATAATTTCAACTTCCACCTTCAGCACGCTGGCTACAGCCTCGGCAACCTTCTGGCACGCTTCCTGGACATCCGATAATATCGACATTTTTCAGCCCCGTTCAGATAATGTGCTTTATACATTATAGCAAAACAGCCCCGCGATGTCTCAAAAGACCTTAAAAAACCAGCCTGACCTCTGAATCGCCAAATAGCTCCGCATAGTCCGGCTTCGACTTCGGCGTCATGATTGTTTTTAACGGTCTTAAAGATGATTCTCGAACCCCGGGTAGATGTTCACTAACTCTACTTACTAAGCCCGATTATGTACTTTTTCACCGGCGGCGGTATGGACAAAGGCAAAAACGCCGGTAGTGTTTACCCGACGTTTTTGAGAAATTTATGATACCCGATTACCGCCGGCAAGCATTTCCTGTTCCAGCGCAACCGGCTGTCTATCCTTGGCAAGCTGTCTATCGCATTACCAGTTCCCGCCCCAGTTCCAAAGCAAAAAGATTCTTATCCACACTTCCGGAAGGAACCCTTGCCCTAACGGCCTCTTTAATATTATGCTTCTCCACAACTCCGGATAATTGGACCAGTGCCCCAAGTGCCACTATGTTGGACATCATCTCCCTGTCAAGACGATTGACGGCGGTTTCGCTAATGGGCAGGTGATGAATTATTAAATCGTTATCTGGAGGGAGTATCACGTAAGAGCTGTCGAGAATAACCAGTCCACCCTTTTTCACCCTGCTTAAAAATTTGTCGCTGGCTTCCTGGCTCATGGCCAGCAATATGTCCGGATTACTGATCTTTGGGTAGTCCAGTTCCTCTCCCCCTATAATTACTTCCGCCCTGCTGGCTCCTCCCCTGGCTTCCGGGCCGTAGGACTGGCTCTGCACCACGCTTTTACCTTCCCTGATGGCGGCATCCGCCAGTATAATCCCGGCCAGGATCATACCCTGCCCCCCTGAGCCGCTTAAGCATATCTCCACTCTCTCAATCATAAACCCTTCCCCCTGTTATCATTATCGCAGCCGGCCCGGGAGGACATGCTAAGATACATTTCCATAAAGTCGGGGGCCTGGTTTTTATATAGCACACCTATGGGGAATTTGCCTTCCACTTCTCCGGAAGGCAGATCTATGAACTTTTCCGCCGGCAGGGCTGATTGCTTTTGCCATTGGAGCATGGCCGCGGGATCGGCCATTTTGTTTTTTCTGCCAAACCCTGTGGGGCATTGGGATATTACTTCAATAAAGCTAAATCCCTTATTGGATATACCCTGCTCTATAAGATCGCTGGTAAGCCTGGAATGATACGCGGTGGACCTTGCCACAAAGGTTGCTCCCGCCGCCTCCGTTAGCCCCGTGAGGTTTAACTGCCTTTCCATACTGCCGTACGGGGAGGTGGCTGTTTTGCTGCCGGAGGGGGTGAGCGGCGAACACTGGCCGCCGGTCATTCCGTAAACGCTGTTGTTTATTACCAGCACGTTTAAATCTATATTTCTGCGGGCGGCGTGAATTAAGTGATTTCCCCCGATGGCCGAGGCGTCGCCATCCCCCATTAGCACAAAAACCAACAAATCCGGCCTGGCAAGCTTTATACCCGTGGCAAAGGCCAGGGCCCTGCCGTGGGTGGTATGAAAGGAATCCA
>CBEULQ010000296.1:0-4343 GCA_965543975.1 uncultured Desulfocucumis sp.
ATTGCTAATCATGACCCGGTTGTTGCCAGGGCGGTTACACCGGTAATGATTAGCAATACACCTAATAACAGCTTTAATCCATTTCTATTCATTCCGCTCACCACCCTCAAAATTATTCGATTCCGAATCTTTTTCCGGTGTTTCTTCATTCCTTATATTTTTGTCCCTTTTATTTTTGTCCAGGTCAGGCTTGCGCAGCGCACTTGCCAGTTCGGAAGGTTTCCCTTCATTTGTGGGGCCGCCGGCCATTCTTTCTCTGACTTCGCCCACTACCTCAGCCAGCAACACGGCAAAAATACCAGCCACAACGATGGCGTCAAACATTCCGGCACCTCCGATATCAACCCTGCCCGCAGGCGCCCCTCTGCTTACAAGCCATATGTAATACCCTATATCAAAAAGGACTAGCCCCAGGGTGGCTGATATGAATGATCCCCTTCTGGATCTCCCGGCCAGATACCCTACAATGCCGGCCACCAGCGGATACATCCAGAGGCTGTCCAGATAGGCGAACCTGCCGGCGGGCTCCACTGTCGGCCCGCTTTGCACCAGTGTGCCCACGGCCCATATGGCCAGAACTGTTACAGCCGAACCCACCAGCGCCCTTATGTACTCCTTGGTGCTACCCGCAGTAACCAGCAGGTATATGGCAACCCCAAGGGGTACCAGAGCGCCTCCCACGTTGACGGTCACCGGCAGCCTTCCTCCACTTAGAGGAATGGTAATAAAACTACCCACTATTAATGCGCCAATCACTGCCAGAGCTCCCTTGTCCGACAGTTTCATCCTGTCCAGCACACGCTGGGCGAGACCAAAATATATCAGTGCCGATACGATAATTAATACAATCATTCCAATGGGCAACCTGGTCATTTCTTTACCTCCCGCTGTAATTCTTACATTTAGGCTACCCTCATAATTTACAAATATGCAAAAAAAATAAACGGCCTGAAACGGCCGTTTTAAAAGGTTTTTTTAAATATTACTCTTTGTTGCCCTCGAATATATCCCCCACCACATCTCCGATGGTCACGTTTCCGCCATCGCCGGATTCCTGCACCTTGTTCTGCACAAATTCCTTGGGCTGGCGTGGCTCCCTCTGTTTGTTGACTTCCCTTATGGACAGGCGTATTCTTTTTTCCTCCTTGTCAACACTCAGCACCTTCACGTTAACCTCTTCGCCTTCCTGGACCACCTCATCCGGTTTAACCACGTGATGGTCCGCCAGGTGAGAAATATGGACCAGACCTTCCACTCCCGGCTCAAGCTGAACAAACGCGCCAAAGGGTGCCAGGCGTACAACCTTTGCGGTAATTACCGAACCGACAGGATATTTATCATCCACATTATCCCAGGGGTTCTGCAGCACCTGCTTTAATCCCAGAGATATTTTTTCACTCTCCCTGTCCACCTTCAGCACCGCTACCTCTATTTCATCGCCTACATTAACCACTTCCGACGGGTGATTAATCCTGTGCCAGGCCATTTCAGAAATATGCAGAAGTCCGTCAACTCCGCCGATATCCACAAAAGCTCCGAAGTTGGTCAGTCTGCGAACTGTGCCACGGACTGTGATTCCTTCCTGAATGGTCTGCATCATTTCTTCCCGTTTTTTGGTAAACTCCTCTTCCATCAGTACTTTGCGGGACAGTATGACTTTCCTGCGGGGGCGGTTCAGCTCAATTACTTTGGCCTGAACGGCAACGCCCAGGTATTTACTCAGATCTTCCACATAACCCCGCTCCACCAGTGACGCAGGCAAAAAGGCCCTTACTCCAACGTCAACCAGCAGCCCGCCTTTAACCACTTCTCTTACCACGCCTTCGACGGGGTCTCCGCTATCAAGCTTCTCCTGGAGAACTTCCCATGATTTTTCCGCATCGGCCTTTTCTTTGGAAAGAATCAGCCTTCCCTCGTTGTCCTCCGCTTTTAAAACAAATACTTCTATCTCATCCCCGACCTTAACCAGGTCCTGGGGAGAACCAACGTCAAATGAGGCAAGTTCGCGCAGAGGTATGACCCCTTCCGATTTGGCGCCGACATCCACCAGCACCTCGTCCTGGCTAACCTGTACCACTACGCCTTTAACAATTTCACCGGTACGGACGGATTTGACGTCCATTGCATCGTTCATGCCTTCCTGGGTGGTCTCTTCCTCGGCGATTTCCGCCTGGGCGGCTTCTTCCATTTTGTTTTCCTCGGTTACCATGCTTTCCTCCCTGATGCCTTCTTCATTAACAGTCATTTCATCCAACTCCTTCATCCGTGTTTCAACTTCCTCAATGGTCAGCTGAGGCGTTGACGCTCCCGCAGTGATGCCTGCCGTTCCAATTCCGGCAAACCATTGCGGATTTATATCATCTGCGGTTTCCACCTGATAAGTGGCCGTTCCAGCCGCCCTGCACAGAGCGGTTAATTTTGCGGTGTTGGCACTGTCCTTGCCTCCCACCACCACCATAACATCAACCCTGCGCGCCAGATCCACGGCAGCCTGCTGTCTTTCGCCGGTGGCATGGCAGATGGTGTTGATTACGGTTAAATCCTTTACCTTAAATTTTAGTTCCTCCACCACTGCATTAAAGTTTTCCATGGTCTGGGTAGTTTGTGCCAGAACGCCTGCCTTTTCCATTTCCGGAAGCTGTCTGGCATCTTCCCGGTTTTGCACGACAACCGCCGTGTTTCCGGTCCACTCCACGATACCCTTAACCTCGGGATGTTTTCTGTCCCCGATAACTACTACCTGTTTGCCTTCAGCAGTCATTTCCTCAGCAATTTTCTGCGCCCTGCTGACAAAGGGACAGGTGGCATCCACTATAATTAATTTTTTTTGCCCAGCCTCTTCAAATATTTGCGGACCCGCTCCATGAGAGCGAATTATTATTTTTCCTCCAACTTCAGCCTCAGAAACACTGTTTATATTTACTATACCCCGGCTGGAAAGATCGTTTACCACCTGGGCATTATGTATAATCGGTCCCAGTGAATAAACAGGCCCGTCCCTGGCCATGGCTGTTTTTTCAGCCATTTCTATGGCTCTTTTCACGCCAAAACAAAATCCAGCTTTGGCGGCCCGGTACAATATCATTAATTAATCACCGCTTTATACTATCCAGCATGGCGGCTATTTCACTCATTACCGCATTGCTAACCTTCATCAGGTCCTCTCTGCCGGCTTTTTTTTCTTTATATTCTTCAAAAAACATCGGCTTGCCGATGATCACGGTTATTTTACCCCAATATCCTTTGGTTCCGTGAACAGCCACAGGCAAAACAGGAACTCCGGCTTTTAACGCCAGCATGGCTGCTCCCATGTGCGGTTCCATTAATTCGCCGTTGGCGCTTCTGGTTCCTTCAGGGAAAATCCCCACCACATGTCCTTGGCCCAGGCGATTTAAGGCCGTTTTGATGGCGTTACGGTCTGCTCCGCCCCTGCGCACCGGGAATGCATGCAATTTTCTGATTATCGGCGCCAGAACAGGTATGGCAAACAGCTCCGATTTGGCCATAAAATGGATTTCCCTGGGAATCGCACAACCGACCACCACCGGATCCCAATAGCTTATATGGTTACTTGTTAACAGAACCCCTTCACGGATGGGAAAATTTTCCTTACCCAGGACAACCCACCGGCGTAGCAGTATTAATACCAATGTGCATATCACCTTGGCAAACCGGTACAGCATTACCTTGCCCTCCCGCGAACTCTCCCCGCTATCAACTCTGCCACCCGGTCAGCATCCATTTCAGAACAATCAATAATTTCGGCCTCCGGAGCAGGCCTTAACGGGTCTGTCTCCCTGGTGCTGTCCAGCCGGTCACGTTCCTCAATCTCCCGGGCCAACTGCTGAAGGTCTATCCGGTGGCCTTGCATATGTAATTCTTTGGCCCTGCGTTTGGCCCTCTCCAAAGGGGAAGCCGTCAGGAAAAATTTGAATTCTGCTCCGGGCAGTACTGCCGTACCTATGTCCCTGCCTTCCATTACAACTCCGCCCATAGAGGCCATTTCACGCTGCCGGCGCACCATCTCACGTCTGACGCCGGGAACTCTGGCTACCAGGGAAACAACCCTTGAAACCTCCGGTGCGCGTATTTCACCGGTTACCTCTTTATTATTCAGCAACACCCTTGTTTTATTGCCAGGGTCAACCGTTAGGGCGATGTCAACAGCCCGGGACAGATCGGTCAATGCATCTTCATCCAATAAATCAACGCCACGTTTTAACGCCTCGTAAGCTACCGACCTGTACATGGCTCCTGTGTCTATATATAAAAAGCCCAGCCGACGAGCCACTTTTTTAGCTACGGTACTCTTTCCGGCTCCGGCGGGCCCATCAATGGCTATG
>CBEULQ010000297.1:0-4325 GCA_965543975.1 uncultured Desulfocucumis sp.
GTAGCCAGCCAGTTCATTGTTTTTATAGAAGGTGTGGCGACCAATCTCACCGTTTGGTCCCCAGACGAACATATCCTCAAAGGCAATGAGCGTCAGCTTGCGTTCAATCGCAGCTTGGGTGATAGACCGCTGCTGCGCGCAGTGCCCATCTTTTTCCTGTTTATCGCCCTGGCAGGCCTGCGTATGAAAGGACACATCGCCGGACTGATTACGGTGGCGCTGGCGATTTTAGTGGCCGTAACGGCCTTCGGCATGCCCGCCCAGTACGCCCTGCTATCCACCCTTTACGGGGCGATGTACGGCATGTGGCCTATCGGCTGGATCGTGGTAACGGTGGTGTTCCTCTATAACTTGACGGTGAAAACCGGACAGTTCGAAATCATCAAAGACTCCATCGCTTCCATCACCGATGACCGGCGTTTGCAGGTGCTTCTGATCGGATTTTCCTTCGGCGCCTTCCTGGAGGGAGCGGCCGGTTTCGGCACCCCGGTGGCCATTACCGCAGCCATGCTGGTGGGTCTGGGCTTCAATCCCCTCTATGCCGCCGGCCTTTGCCTGATCGCCAACACGGCGCCCGTAGCTTTTGGCGCCATCGGCATCCCCATCATAACCGCGGGAGCGGTCACCGGCATTGACGCCATGGCCATCAGCCAGATGACCGGACGGCAATTGCCTATCCTTTCGCTTTTCGTCCCGTTCTGGCTGGTGGTCATTATGTCCGGCTGGAAGGGAGCCAAAGAAGTGATGCCCGCCATTCTGGTCAGCGGCGTGTCCTTCTCCGTTATGCAGTGGTTTTCCTCCAACTATTTAAGCCCAATGCTGCCGGACATCATGTCCTCCCTGGCTTCCATCATATGCCTGGTGCTCTTCCTGAGGGTCTGGAAGCCGAAAAACATCTGGCGTTTTGCCGAAGAGCCCGCAGCAACATTAAAGATTAAACGACACAGCCCGGGAGTCATCCTTAAAGCCTGGTCTCCTTTTATCATACTGACCATATTGATCGGCGACTGGGGATTAAATCCGGTGAAAGCGCTGCTTGACATGAGCACTATAAAATATCACATTGCAGGACTGGACCAAATGATACTTATAGGCAGTAAACCTCTGGAAGTAATCTATAAATTCAACGTGCTGTCCGCAGCCGGCACCGCCATCCTCATCACGGCCATTATTACCGCTTTTATCCTGCGCATCAGCCCGGGAATGTTTTTCCGGACACTGTTTGAGACTCTGAAAAACCTGCGCTTCGCTCTTTTGACCATTGCCTCTGTGCTGGGATTTGCCTATGTAGCCAACTGGTCGGGGATGACCCCTACCCTGGGTAAAGCTTTTACCGTAACCGGAGCGGTATTCCCCTTCATGGCAGCTTTCCTGGGCTGGCTGGGAGTATTCATCACCGGCAGCGACACCTCGGCCAACGCCCTGTTCGGCAACATGCAAAAGGTGACCGCAGAATCCATGGGCATCAATCCGGTGCTGACGGTGGCCACCAACTCTTCCGGCGGTGTGGCCGCCAAGATGATTTCGCCCCAGAGCATCGCGGTAGGCTGCGCCTCAACCGGCCTGCAGGGCAAAGAGGGCGATCTGTTCCGTTTCACCCTGCCCCACAGTATTTTTTTCACCGTACTGGTAGGCTTCATTTCCATGCTCCAGGCTTACGTCTTCCCCTGGATGATCCCGGCCGCGCTTAAAGCCCAGGCCGCGGCGCCGGGGGCATCCAACGGCGGCTCCACTATCCTTATTTTCACCGGCGTGGTAGTGCTGATACTGGGTGTCATTGCTTACCGGCAGAACGGTGGAAAGATGGAAAAAATAGCTGCCCAAACAAGGTAGTAAAATGGGGGCGGGCTTTACTTTGTTAAAGCCCGCCCAGTGAAAGGGGCTTAGTAATGTCTAAAGATAAAAAAACCATGGACGGAAATAAAGCCGCGGCGTATGTTTCCTACGCCTTTACCGACTGTGCGGCGATATTCCCCATCACCCCGTCGTCTCCCATGGCCGAATACGTTGATGAATGGAGCGCCCAGGGCAAAAAGAACCTTTTCGGCCAGAGGGTAAAAGTGGTTGAAATGCAGTCAGAGGCCGGGGCTGCCGGGGCCGTGCATGGCTCACTTTCCGCAGGGGCACTGACCACCACCTACACCGCTTCCCAGGGACTGCTGCTGATGATTCCCAATATGTATAAAATCGCCGGTGAGCTGCTGCCCTGCGTTATTCACGTCACCGCCCGGGCACTGGCCTCCCACGCCCTGAGCATTTTCGGAGACCACCAGGATGTGATGGCCTGCCGCCAGACCGGCTTTGCCATGCTGGCCTCCGGCAGCGTCCAGGAAGTGATGGATCTGGCCGGTGTAGCCCACCTGTCCTCCATCAAATCCAGGGTACCCTTTATGCACTTTTTCGACGGCTTTAGAACCTCCCACGAAATGCAGAAAATAGAAACCATAGACTATGAAGAATTATCCCAATTGGTGGACTATGACGCCGTCAAGGCATTCAGGAACAGCGCCTTAAACCCCGAACACCCGGTGGTCAAGGGCACCGCCCAGAACCCCGACATCTACTTCCAGGCCAGGGAAGCCTGCAACCCCTATTATATGCCCGTAGCCGACATCGTTGCCGAATACATGCAGGAGATCAGCAAGATCACCGGCCGGAATTATGCGCCCTTCAATTATTACGGCGCCCCGGACGCCGAGTATGTAATTGTGGCCATGGGCTCGGTTTGCGATACCATTGAAGAAACCATCGACTATTTAACGGCCCGGGGAGAAAAGGTGGGGGTCATTAAAGTACACCTTTACAGGCCCTTTTCCGCCAAATACTTCTTTAACGTGCTGCCCGAAACCGTAAAGAGGATCGCCGTGCTGGACCGGACCAAAGAACCCGGCGCCCTTGGCGAACCCCTATACGAAGACATCCGCACCATTTTCTATGACATGGAAAACAAACCAGTCATCGTGGGCGGCCGCTTCGGCCTCGGTTCCAAAGAAGTGGTGCCAGCCGACATCGTGGCGGTCTATGACAATCTAAAAAACAGCCGGCCCAAGAACGGCTTTACCATCGGCATCGTGGACGACGTTACCAATCTTTCCCTGGCCAGGGGTGAAAACATCGACACCACCCCCGAAGGAACCATCCAGTGCAAATTCTTCGGCCTGGGCTCCGACGGCACCGTGGGCGCCAACAAGCAGGCCGTGGAAATAATCGGCAACAACACCGACATGTACGCCCAGGCCTACTTCGCCTACGACTCCAAAAAGTCCGGCGGCATCACCATTTCCCACCTGCGCTTCGGCAATAAGCCCATCAAGTCGCCGTACCTGATCACCAGCGCCGACTTCATTTCCTGCAGCAACCAGTCCTACGTCTATATGTACGACCTGCTGGCAGGCTTAAAGCCCGGGGGCGCCTTTCTATTAAACTGCGTCTGGTCGCCCGGGGAACTGGAAGAAAAACTGCCGGCCGCGATGAAGAAGTACCTGGTTCAAAACAACATCAAATTTTACACCATAAACGCCGTAAAAATCGCCCGGGAACTGGGGCTGGGCAACCGCACCAACATGATCATGCAGTCCGCCTTTTTCAAACTGGCCAACGTAATTCCCATCGACGACGCCGTAAAGCACCTGAAAGACTCCATCAAGAAGGCCTATGGCAAAAAGGGCGAAAACATAGTCAACATGAATAATGCCTCCGTTGAAAAAGGACTCACCGAACTGGTCAGGATCGACATTCCCGGGTCCTGGGCCGACGCAATGGACAAGCCGGAAGCAGAAAAAGAAGTACCCGCCTTCATTAAGAACGTACTGCAGCCCATGAACCGGCTGGAAGGGGACAATCTGCCCGTCAGCACCTTCAAAGTCGCAGCCGACGGCCGCTTCCCCATGGGCACCTCCAGGTACGAAAAACGCGGTGTGGCCGCCTTTGTGCCCCAGTGGGTCAAAGAAAACTGCATCCAGTGCAACCAGTGCTCCTACGTATGCCCCCACGCCGCCATCCGGCCGGTCCTTTTAAACGAAGGAGAGCTCGGGATAGCGCCGGTAACCTTTAAAACCATCCCCGCTGCCGGCAAGCAGCTGTCTGGATTGGCCTTCCGCATGCAGGTCAGCCCCCTGGACTGCATGGGCTGCGGCGTCTGTGTCAACACCTGCCCGGCCAGGACCAAGGCACTGGAGATGAAGCCCCTGGAGAGCCAGAAAGAAGCCCAGGCCGGCAACTGGGATTACGCCGTGGCCGTCCCCGTAAAAGATAAACTCTGGAACCTCTACAGCGTCAAGGGCAGCCAGTTCGCCCAGCCGCTGCTGGAATTCTCCGGCGCATGC
>CBEULQ010000298.1:0-4324 GCA_965543975.1 uncultured Desulfocucumis sp.
GAAAATGACGTGGCCGGAATTCTTCCCCGGGGAGGCACCATACTGGGCACCACCAACAGGGATAATCCTTTTCATTATCCCGTAATGAAGGGCGGAGAATTGACCTTTGTGGATGTTTCAGACAGGGTTTTTGAAAACATCAGTATCCATGAGGTAGACGCGCTGATAGTAATAGGCGGGGACGGCAGCCTCTCCATTGCCAGGGAACTGCACGGGAAAGGCCTTAATGTGGTGGGAGTACCGAAGACAATTGATAACGACCTTTCAGCCACGGATCAGACTTTTGGATTTGACACGGCCCTGACCACCGCCACCGAGGCTTTAGACAAACTGCACACCACCGCCGAGTCGCATCATAGGGTAATGGTATTGGAGGTAATGGGCAGAAATGCCGGATGGATTGCCCTGGCCGCTGGCATAGCCGGTGGTGCGGATGTAATACTCATTCCGGAAATACCCTTTGACATCAACAAAGTAATAGAAAAGGTCAATCAGCGCAGCGCCAGCAATAAAAAGTTCAGCATCATCGTGGTGGCGGAGGGGGCAAAACCCCAGGACGGCGATGTGGTGGTGCAAAGAATGGTGGAAGGAAGCTTCGAGCCGGTTCGGCTGGGCGGCATAGGCAACGTGGTGGCCAAACAAATTGAAGATATGACGGACAAGGAATCCAGGGTTACGGTATTGGGTCACCTGCAAAGGGGCGGCTCTCCCACGGCCTATGACAGGATACTGGCCACACGTTACGGTGTTGCGGCGGTAAATCTTGTAATGGAAGGGAAGTTCGGCCACATGGTAAGCCTGCAGGGGATTGATATTTCTTCTGTTCCTCTGGGCGATGCCGTAGGAGAACTGAGAAAGGTCCCCCTGGACAACCACCTGGCGCTTACTGCCAGACAACTGGGAATTTCCTTCGGAGTATAAGTTTTTAGGAAGTGTGTGCAAATGCGTTATGATGAACCGGTATTCAGACCGCCCAGCGAGGCATTCAGCCTTATTCTACAGGTAACAATCGGATGTTCACACAATGCCTGCACCTTTTGCAGCATGTATAAAGGGAAAAAGTTTAGAATCAAGGAATGGCGGAAAATTGAGGACGATATAGCAGACGCCTCCAGGTATGCGGGCGATGTAAGGAGAATATTCCTGGCGGACGGCAACGCCCTGGCCATGCCCACCGACCAGATGCTCCACCTTTTGGGAAGACTTGAAGAGGCTTTTCCCAGACTGCAGAGGGTTACCGCTTATGCGGGCCCCAAAGACATATTGAGGAAAACTCCCGGCGAGCTGCTGGAGATTCGGCAGGCTGGGTTAAAAATTCTTTATCTGGGTGTTGAAAGCGGAAATGAAGAGATTTTAAAAGAGATAAACAAAGGCGTAACCGCATCTGAAATGGAGGAAGCGGGCAGAAAGGCCCTGGAAGCAGGCTTTAAACTATCCGTGACAGTTATAACAGGGCTTGGGGGAAGGGAAAAGTCCAGGGAGCACGCGGTGGACACCGCAAGGTTATTGAGCAGTATTGACCCCACCTATATTGGAGCTTTAACCCTCATGCCGGTACCGGAAACATCATTTTTTGATAAAATTAAACAGGGCCGGTTGTCAATGTTAAGTCCGCTGGAATCACTGCAAGAGATCAAATGGATGCTGGAGAAATTAAATCTTACCGGTTGCATTTTCCGCTGCAATCACGCATCCAATTACCTGCCGTTAAAAGGCACACTGAATAAAGACAGGGACCGTTTGACAGAGTTGCTGGACGACGTTCTGGTAAGGCCGGAGAAGTATAAACTTAAGCCGGAGTATATGAGGGGACTTTAACAAGCAGGCCCTAAAACTTTCACCCGGCAATTCAGTCGCCGGTCGTCAGGCAGCGGTCATCGGGAGTTATAAAACATATCTTAATATAAAGAAGCTTATTTCGAACACCATATGGGTGTTCTTTTTTTATTATTATGGTAAAATTAACATATAATGGAAAGGGTTATTGCTTTAGGGGTTGAATATATAAACAGGGGGTGCTGGAAAGTGCAAATGAAAAGATTGTTATTTTTACTGCTGGTGTTATTTTTTTCTCTTGCCACATACCCTGCCGCATTGATGGAAAAGAGCGGGCTGGCTGCGGTCAGCGGGGATTTTAATGAAATAAACTCGGTAATAAAGGGAGCGGTGGAAGACGATTCCTGGCTTTATTTAAAAACGGAGGATGATATCAAAGAATTATTAGGCAGGTATTACGATGGTGATCTGCTTATAAAATTATCCCGGGATGCTTGGAACTTCAACAGTAAAAGCACCGACTGGTACAGCCGGGCAAAACTGGTGTCGGTGGCTGTAATAGAATTTAGTTCAGATAGTGCCACTGCCGAAGCCGTTCTGGAAGTGGAGGATGTCATATCCGGTGAAAGACAGCGGGGCAAAGCCGTATATACACTGGACAGGGGAGAAGTGGGCTGGAGGGTAACCAACGTTTATTACAAGTGGACCGCAGAGGTTTAAATAAATTTATACTGGTAATCATGATATAATAAAGCAAAATAAAAAAAGGAATAATACGGTAATTAATTCAGGAGAAAACAATGAGAATAGGGATTTTTACAGACAGCTACCTGCCCTATACCAGCGGTGTGGTAAAGTCAATAGAGGTATTTAACAGGGAATTGACGGATATGGGACACGACGTTTATATTTTCGCGCCCAGTTATCCGAAGTGTACCAGGGAAAACAGGGTGTTCAGATTTGCTTCACTGCCGGCGCCGACTAATCCGGATTACTCCCTGGCAATTCCTTTCTCGATCCGTCTTAGACCGGTTATAAGAAACTTGAAACTTGATATTATTCATGTTCACTCTCCATTCCTGCTGGGCAGACTGGGGGCTAAATATGCCAAAAGGCTAGATATCCCGCTGGTGTTCACCTTTCACACTCTCTACGACCAATATGTACATTACGTACCGCTGGGACAGGAAATAACAAAGGAGATAACAAGGCGCCTTTGCAGGGATTTTTGCAACGGTTGCGACATGGTCATCACACCCACAGGTATTATTGAAAAACATCTGGAGCAACTTGGTGTAAACGCCAGGGTAGAGACGATACCCACGGGTATTGAGGTGGAAAAGTTTAATAATGGTAATCCCGGCTGGCTCAGGCAAAAATACGGCATAGACCCGGAGAAAAAAATACTTCTCTTCGTAGGCAGGCTTGGTATGGAGAAAAACATATATTTCCTGCTGGATGCATTCAAGGAAATAAACAATAGAAATAAAGACACCTGCCTTGTGCTGGTAGGGGGAGGCCCTGAAGAGGAAAAGCTGAAAAAGCAGGCCAAAGTGCATGGACTGGTAGAGAGCATTGTATTTACCGGAAAAATGCCCTGGCAGGAAGTGGTAAATTGCTATGTGGGGGCGGATATATTTGTATTTTCCTCCGTAACTGAAACCCAGGGCCTGGTAATAGGTGAAGCAAAAGCCGCGGGGTTGCCCGTGGTGGCGGTAAAAGCTTTTGGGGTCAGTGAAATGGTGGAAAATGGAACGGATGGCTATCTTACTGAGCTGGATCAGGATGTATTTGTCGAAAAGACGATGCTGCTGTTGGATGACCAGCGGTTAAGGGAAAACATGAGCTCAAAAGCCAGGGAAAATGCCTGGCGGATATCCTCCCGGGGTTCTGCGCAAAGGCTTGTCGACTGTTACCGGTCATTGCTTGACTATAAAAAAAGCGCCTCAGGGCAATAGATGATTAATAATTTTAAAGGGTGGTCCTATGGAACATGATTTCTCTTTACAGGATATTGTCTGTATGGCGATGGAGAACGAAGAAAAAGGCCACAGATTTTATACCAAAATGTCGGCAAAGATAAAGAATAAGGCCGCTAAGGATATTTTTCGCAAACTGGCCCTTGAGGAAATAGAACATAAAAAAGCATTTCATAAGCTTTTGGGCATGGAACTGGAGAAACAAAAAGAGAATGAACTGGACGAGGCTACAAAAACATATTTAAAGGCGATAATTCGGGCCGATGTTTTTCCGGAGATCGATGAAAGCCAGGGAAATAACAATGACTACGACACTCCTTCATGGGCTTTGACCATCGGAATTCAGGCAGAAAAGGATTCAATACTGATATATCAGGAAATGTACAATAGAATTCACTTTCAGCCGGCCAGGGAACTTTTCAGCAAACTGCTGGAAGAAGAAAAGATGCATCTGGTGGAATTAAGGGAACAACTGGAAGAGTTAGAATATAAAAATGAAAAATAGATAATCAGGAAGGAATTATATATTTTGCATTGAATAAGTACAATTATTAAAACTGGGAACGCTT
>CBEULQ010000299.1:0-4315 GCA_965543975.1 uncultured Desulfocucumis sp.
GTAGTTTAGCAGATGTCATACCTAAGAATAGTTTTTAGGTTGGTATTCACAATACACATTATTGCATATGCCGTTCCTGTACTTAGAAACAACATTCAAATAAAAACTGACAAATTCATTCAGCTTCATGTATTGGATTTAAGTGCAGGAGGAATGAAAATAAGAACCGCTTTTATCCTGCCCACGGATAAAAGTATCATATTCAGATTTCATTTTCAATTAATGAAAGAAACTTTTGTTTTTGAAGGACAGTTAATCTGGAAACAAACTAATAATAAATATAACGACTACGGTATTAAGTTCGTTGAAACTACAGAAATTAACAGACAGCGTTTGGTAAAGCGTTTAAATTCCCATGAAATGACAAAGGTGCAATTTAAAAAACCCCAATTCTACGCGAAAACTCTTGTTAATCCTTTCCTGCTAAAAATAATTGAAATCCTGCCTTATCCCGCATGCCTGGTTAACTTGCAGCGCCAGGTGGTAGCGGCGAACAAAACAGCTATTAAAGAATTTGGTATAATTCCGGGACAATCTTGTTATTACTCAATCTTTAATACGCACGAAACCTGTGGTAATTGTCGGTTACTGGAAGCGTTGTCTTCCGGCCAGATAATTTCTCAAAAAATAAACTTGGAAGGAAAAGATTATTTAATGCACTGGCTATTACTGCAGGAAAATATATGTTTGCACTACTTCATACAGAGCGATTCCAACCCAATTTAATTTCTATAATATTCTATAGGCTGTGTAAAAAAACGCCCTTTGCAAGGCGTTTTTTCATTTAAGAAGTTATATTTCCTGTTCTTTTGATTCTGTTACCGTTTCATCAATTTTCAGCAGGCCGTAGGCCATACTGTCCACCAGCGCCTTCCAGCTGGCCTCGATGATATTCTGGGAAACTCCCACGGTGCCCCAGGTGCGCCTGCCGTTGCCGGATTCTATAAGCACCCGGACCACCGCCCCGGTACCGTCCTTTTCGTCCAGCACCCGCACTTTGTAGTCAATCAGCTGCATCGACTTGATGCAGGGGTAAAACTCCTCCAATGCCTTGCGCAGGGCATTATCCAGAGCATTAACCGGGCCGTTGCCCTCGGCGGCGGTGTGCACCACCCGGTCACCAACGCTCAGTTTGATGGTGGCCTCGGTCTGTATGGCGGTGTTTTCCTTGAATTCCACTATTATGCGCATGTTCTCCAGCCTGAAGGGCTCCCGGTAGTTCTGCTTCAGTTTCCTTAAAAGCAGCTCAAAGGATCCCTCCGCCCCCTCAAACTGGTAACCCTGGTTCTCAAGCTCTTTGATGTGCTCCAGCACCTGCCTGGTCTCTTCCTTTTGCATGGCCAAATCCAGGTTCATTTCATCGTATTTGTAGATCATGTTGGACAGGCCGCTTAGTTCGGACACCAGCACCCGGCGGTTGTTGCCCACTGTCTCCGGCTCGGCGTGCTCGTAGGTGCGGGGATTTTTCATAATGGCGCTTACGTGTACCCCGGCTTTATGGGTAAAGGCGCTGCTGCCCACGTAAGGCTGGCTGGACACCGGGTGCAGGTTCGCCACCTCACTCACGTAGCGGGACAGGGCGGTGAGTTTGGACAGTTTTTCCCTGGGCACCGTTTCCATGCCGTATTTTATGGAAAGGTTGGGTATCAGCGAACACAGGTTGGCGTTGCCGCAGCGTTCGCCGTAGCCGTTAACCGTTCCCTGCACCTGCACGGCGCCGGCCTCCACCGCCATGAGGCTGTTGGCCACCGCTAGTTCGCCGTCGTTATGGCAGTGAATTCCCACCGGCACACCCAGATCATAAACAACAAGTTCCACCACTTCCCGGATGCGCCCGGGCAGCGAGCCGCCGTTGGTGTCACAAAGCACCAGTATCCTTGCCCCGCCGTCCCTGGCAGCCTGTAATGTTCTCAGGGCATATTCCCTGTTGGCGGTGAATCCGTCAAAGAAATGCTCCGCGTCGTAAATAACTTCCATGCCCGTGCTTTTCAAATAGGCCACGGATTCGCGTATCATGGCCAGGTTTTCTTCCAGCGTGGTGTTCAGGGCGTGGGTGACATGAAAGTCCCAGGTCTTGCCGAATATGGTGGCGGCGCTCACGCCGGAGGCAATTATGCATTTGAGGTTATCGTCGTTATGAGCTTCTATTTGCGGGCGGCGGGTACTACCGAAGGCGGTAATTTTGGCATGCTCCAGTTTATGCTCCCTGATGCGGCTGAAAAACTCCATGTCCTTGGGATTGGAGCCCGGCCAGCCACCCTCGATATAGTGGAATCCCATCTTATCGAATTTAAGGGCTATCTTTACCTTGTCCTCGGCGGAAAAGGAAATCCCTTCGCCCTGGGTGCCGTCACGCAGTGTGGTGTCGTAAATCTCTACCAACCTCATAAATATTTCCCCCAAATTTGTTAAGTAAGCCAAGCCGGGGAATCAAATAAATGTAAATATCAGTGCTGCTCTACGAAGCCTGCTATGACGTCGCCCATTTCCCTGGTGGAAAGCAGTTTTTTGCCTTCCTCCATAATATCGGCGGTGCGGTACCCCTCCTCCAGGGCGCGCACCACGGAGTTTTCCACCGCGTCCGCGGCCTCTGCCAGGTTAAAATTATACTTTAACATCATGGCTGCGGACATTATGGTGGCTATGGGGTTGGCTTTGCCCTGGCCCGCGATATCCGGGGCGGAGCCGTGTATGGGCTCGTAAAGGCCCACCCCGCCGCCTATGCTGGCAGAGGGCAGCATGCCGATGGAGCCGGTCAATTGGGCGGCCTGATCGCTTAAAATATCGCCAAAAAGGTTTTCCGTTAAAATAACGTCAAATTGTTTGGGATTGCGCACCAGCTGCATGGCGCAATTGTCCACCAGCATATGGCTCAGTTCAACATCCGGGTATTCCGGCGCCAGGGAGTTTACAACCTCCCGCCAGAGCCTGGAGCTTTCCAGCACGTTGGCCTTATCCACCGAGGTCAGTTTCTTTCCCCTCTGGCGTGCCAGTTCAAAGGCTTTGCGGGATACCCTTACGATTTCCTCGGTGGTGTACACCAGTGTTTCCACCACCCTGTGTCCGCCGGGGATTTCCTCGCGTTTTTTGTCTCCGAAGTACAATCCCCCGGTGAGTTCCCTGACCACCATGAGGTCCAGCCCGCCCACCACTTCCGGCTTCAGGGTGGAGGCGGAGGCCAGAGCCCCGAACACCACCGCCGGCCTAAGGTTGGCGTATACCCCCAGTAGTTTGCGAAGGGGCAATAGCGCCCCCCGCTCGGGCCTTAAATCCACCGGCAGGTTATCCCATTTGGGGCCGCCCACAGCGCCCAGCAGAACAGCGTCGCACTGGAGGCAGGCGTCCTTTGTCTCCTGGGGAAACGGGTGACCGGCGGCGTCGTAGGCGCTGCCGCCAAAGAGTTGTTCTTTCATGCTAAATTTGCAGCCGAATCGTTTGCTGACGGAATTTAAAACCTTGACAGCCTCGGCAACAACCTCGGGGCCGATACCGTCCCCGGGCAATAGTGTAATGTTGTACATTGATTCCCACCTGTTCAAGTTTATATTGACATGCGCATTACCAGTGCGCTGCTTATTTGTTGCTTTTCAATCTCTGGGCCACGTAATTGATAAGCCCGCCGGCGGCGATGATGTTTTGCATGAAGGGCGGCACCTGGGTGGCTGTATACTCCCTGTTCTTGGTGATGTTTTTGATAACACCCGCGTTAACGTCCACTTCCACCTGGTCCCCCTCGGCGATATCCTCGGAAGCTTCGGCCGACTCCAGAATGGGCAGGCCGATATTAAAGGCGTTGCGGTAGAATATCCTGGCATAGGATTTTGCTATCACGCAGGACACACCCGCCTCCTTTATGGAAATGGGCGCATGCTCCCGGGAGCTGCCGCAGCCGAAATTCTTGCCGGCCACAATAATATCCCCTTTTTGCACCTTGGAGGGGAATTCCGGGTCCGCGTCCTCCATGCAGTGTGCCGCCAGTTCCCGGGAGTCGGACGTATTCAAATAACGGGCGGGAATAATAGCGTCCGTATCCACATCGTTTCCGAATTTCCACGCTTTTCCAGTGATATCCATTATTCCACCTCCCCGGGTAATCCAATCCTGCCCAGCACTGCGGAAGCCGCCGCCACCGCCGGATTGCTTAAATAAACCTCGCTGCCCGTGTGGCCCATGCGGCCGACGAAGTTCCGGTTGGTGGTGGCAATGCAGCGCTCTCCCTCCGCCAGTATGCCGCTGTGCCCTCCCAGGCACGGACCGCAGGTGGGAGTGCTGATGGCCGCGCCGGCATCCAGGAATACGTCGAAGAGGCCTTCGT
>CBEULQ010000300.1:0-4309 GCA_965543975.1 uncultured Desulfocucumis sp.
GGCCCTGTTAAATCAACCATGGAACCAATGCTTTGTCCGGTGCCGGGGATTATGCCCATGGTAAACTTTATATTTTTTGTGCTGCCGTCCTTATGTATCAACCTGAATTCATATTTCTCAGGCACATATTTGTTGCCTTTTCTTCTGCCGGCATGATACTTAAGCATTCTGTCCAAATCATCCGGGTGAACAAATTCATCCCATCGTTTCTTGTTTACCAATTCCTCCTGGGTATAACCGCATACCCTTTCAACCTCCCGGTTGGCCATTGATATTATCCTGTTCTCCTCCACCACTATCATGGCAGTGCCGGTATATTCAAAGGTGGCCCGGTACCTTTCCTCTGATTTGCGAAGGGATTCCTCCATATGCTTGCTCTTTTTAATTTCCTCCATTAGCCTTTTAATGGTCTTTTGGGAGGCGTCGCCCATTTCAATGAACCTTGTGACATCCTTTAGTATTACAATGCCATTCCCGGTGAGGCCTTTTCCCTCCAACAGGGAGGACGTGACCATAAACTTGAGAATACTTCCATTACCGGATATAAATTTTTTTATCATATCCCCTGGTTGAATGTTTTGAGCCTGGGCGTCTACAGGGCAGTCCGGACAGGGTCCGGATAATCCAAATAATTGGTAGCATTTATAAACACCCACAGCTTCATCAGCCTTTTGGTTGACAATATTCTCCAGCTGCCTGTTCATAAAAAGCAGGTTATAGGACATGTCCCTTATATAAACACCATCGTTCATGCTTTCCACTATTTTTTTAAACACAAAATCTTTCTCCATGTCCGTCACCCGAACATAAAAGTTTAAAATACAATACTACATAAGCCGGTCTATAGTACCCATTATAAACAAGGTTTCCAATTAAAACATTAAAAATTTCTTTAAAACAAAAAATATGCGACAGGCTAATAATGCCTGCCGCTATAATTTATAATTTTTCATTATTCTCCCAAATAAGCTCTTTTAACCGCAGGGTTTTTGGCCATCTCCGCGGCTGGACCGGAAAGAACTATTTCTCCGGTCTCCAGCACGTATGCCCGATCCGCCACCGTCAGCGCCATGCGGGCATTCTGTTCCACCAGTAGGATTGTTGTCCCTTCCTTATTTATTTCCCTGATTATCTGGAATATTTCCCTCACCAGCATAGGGGCCAGCCCCATTGAAGGTTCGTCCATAAGCAATACTTCAGGCCTGGACATCAGCGCTCTTCCCATGGCCAGCATTTGCTGCTCACCGCCTGAAAGGGTTCCCGCCAGTTGGTCCTTTCTTTCATTTAACCGGGGAAATCGGTTAAATATCCTCTCCAGGGACTTTTTGTAAAGGCTTTTGTCCCTGCTGGTATACCCCCCCATTTCAAGGTTTTCCATCACCGTCATGCGGGCGAATACCCTTCTGCCCTCCGGTACCTGGGAAATGCCCAATTCAACCACACGGTTTGGGGAAACCTTTTCCAACGGCATGTCTTTATATTTTATAGAACCGCCCTGTGGCCTTATCAATCCAGAGATGGTCCGCAGCGAGGTACTTTTGCCCGCTCCATTTGCTCCTATCAGAGCCACAACTTCTCCCTTGTCCACCTCGAAACTGATTCCTTTCAAAGCCCTGATGGCACCGTAACTTACATGAAGATCTTCAATCCGCAGGAGCAAGCCTCAATCCACCTCCTGTCCCAGGTACGCCTCTATAACCGCAGGGTCATTTTGTATTTCCTCCGGTGTGCCGCAGGCTATCTTGCGGCCATAATCCAGCACGGCTATCCTGTCAGCGAGATTCATTACAAATTTCATGTCGTGCTCCACCAGAAATATGGTAATGCCCATCTCCTTTATTTTTTGAATCATTCTCAGCAAGGTTTGTTTTTCCTGAGGATTCATCCCGGCAGCGGGCTCATCCAGCAGCAGCAGTTCCGGATTTGATGCCAGCGCCCTGGATATCTCAAGTCTTCTCTGCTCTCCGTAAGCGAGGTTTTTGGCAAACTCCTCACGCTTATCATACAGTTCCATTATTTCAAGAACCATTTGAGATTTGGCGGTTATTTCCCTTTCTTCCTTTTTAACCCCGGGAGAGCGCGTTATGGCGCCTATCAAACCGGCGCCCGCCCTGCAGTGACAGCCTATTTTTACGTTATCCATAACCGTTAAAGAACCAAACAGCCGTATATTTTGAAATGTCCGGGCTATGCCCATGGCCGTTATGGCATGGGTTTTATGCCCGTTTATTTTTTTTCCGTTGAACAATATGGCACCATCCGTTGGTGCATATATCCCGGTGACAATATTGAACACCGTACTTTTTCCAGCGCCGTTGGGACCAATTAAAGCCATGATGGTTCCCCTGCTGATGCTCAGATCCACATGGTCCACGGCTACAAGCCCGCCGAAGTTTATTGAAACGCT
Source organism: uncultured Desulfocucumis sp. (assembly GCA_965543975.1). Lineage (GTDB taxonomy): Bacteria > Bacillota > Desulfotomaculia > Desulfotomaculales > Desulfocucumaceae > Desulfocucumis. The sequence continues at coordinate 2,408 of CBEULQ010000300.1, forward strand.
TTGCAGTTCAAGTATTTCTGACAATTTTTCACCTCCGGACTCCCGGGTTAGCGTTTTTTTGCTAATTTTCCATTAACCCTGACCTGACTCTGTTTTACCGGCAGCAATTTTTACCCTGGCAAATGCCTTTTTCAGATTAACTCCGCCCAACAGTCCATTGGGACGGAATATCATCATGGTAACCATTAGCGCACCGTAAAACATCATCCTGTATTCGGAAAGGAATCGCAGGAATTCAGGGGCCAGTGTCAGCACCACTGTTCCCAGCAAGGTGCCGGGTATGCTGCCCAGGCCGCCCAGTACAACGAAATTTAGTATTTCAAAGGATTTTCCGAAGCCGAAATCATCGGGCTTTAAAAATTGTATAAAGTGGGAGTAAAGGGAGCCGCCAATACCGGCAAAAAACGAACCCACCGCAAAAGCTTCTATTTTATAAAATGTTGTATTTATACCCATTGCTTCCGCCGCTATTTCATCCTCCCTGATGGCCAGTAAAGCCCTGCCCATACGGGAGTCCTGTATCCTGTACATGCAAAATACGGTAACTATGACCAGTGCATAAACCACCACAAAGTTGGTGCTTCTGGGTATTCCGAACAGTCCCAGCGCTCCGCCGGTTATTTCCATATTCGTTAGTACCACCCTGACTATCTCGCCGAAACCCAAAGTGGCAATACCCAGATAGTCTCCGCTCAGACGCAGGGTAGGGATACCCAAAAGCACTCCCCAGAGGGCGGCCATCAACCCCGCCGCCAAAATGGATAATGCAAAGGGAAGATGCAATTTCATGGATATAATTGCTGATGTGTATGCGCCTATGCTGAGGAAGGCGGCGTGACCGAAGGAAAGCTGTCCCGTAATACCCGTAATGAGATGCAGCCCCAGGGCCAGAATAAGATAAATGCCCATCATGGTCAACACCTGAAGGTAATAGGGATTTATGAATTGATTGAGCATGCTGTCCATAACTTGCCTCTACACCTTCCTTTGCATGGGCTTGCCCAAAAGTCCCGTGGGTTTGATCAAAAGACATATAATTAATAGTCCGAAGGCTATGGCATCCTTATATGATCCGTATCCCGCGGCGATGCCCATTACCTCCACTACTCCCAGGATCAGGCCGCCCACCATTGCCCCAGGAATGCTCCCGATGCCTCCCAGAACAGCGGCGCAAAACGCCTTCAGCCCTGCCATAACCCCCATCAGAGGGAATACGGAGTTGAAATACATACCCACCAGCACCCCGCCGGCGGCTGCCAGGGCGGAACCTATGGCAAAGGTAAAGGAAATAATCCTGTTCACGTTAATCCCCATCAAATAGGCGGTATCGTAGTCCTCGGAGGTGGCCCGCATGGCTTTGCCGACCCGGGTGTATTTTATAATCAGGTGCAGGCCCAGCATCAAAAGCGCGGCAACGGGAATTATAATCAACTGAACTTTGGAAATAGAGACAGACCCCAGTTTATATACGCTGTCCTCTATAACTTGCGGAAAACCCACAGCCGTGGGTCCTTTTATAAGGGTTACGAGAGTTTCAAGAAAAATTGAAACACCAATGGCAGAAATTAAAGGCGCCAGCCGGGAAGACTTCCTCAGTGGGCGGTAGGCTACCCTTTCAATGGATATTCCAATGACCATGCAGACAATCATGGCTATCAGCATGGCCGCAAAAATATTTACATCCAATGCCGTCAATACTGCTACGGCAATAAATGCCCCGATCATGTACACGTCCCCGTGGGCAAAGTTAATCAACTGGATAATTCCATAAACCATTGTATATCCCAGTGCAATCAGCGCATAAGTGGAACCCAGGGTGAGCCCGTTGATAATCTGCTGCCAATCCATCCGTATTTTCCTCCCAGCAGTGAAAGCCATCTAATAAGAAAAGTCCGAATCATA
>CBEULQ010000301.1:0-4304 GCA_965543975.1 uncultured Desulfocucumis sp.
ATCCAATAAAGGGAATACCGCTGTTCAGTCATCCGGAGAACAAAGCCGGGAGGTTACGGTGACAAAGCCGGGGGCAGGCGGAGTTAAAGAAAAGGCAGACTCAGAAAAACAAAAAGCCGTTGAAAACAACAACCAGTCAGATAACGGTTCCCAGTCTCCCGGTCAAAAGCAGGTATCGGATAAAAAAGAAAATCCCATATCCGGAAAAACTGACACTGCCGGTGATGATAAAAAAGCAAAAAGCGATGAAAAGGATTCCACAAAGACCGATAAAAAGACTAATTCCGGCGGTAATAACGGGAGTGGAGATGCAAAATCTGATTCCAGTGAAAAAGATAAAGGCGACTCGTCGGGGGATGCGTCAACAGGAGCTTCTGATTCCTCCGGTAAAAGTAGCGATAAGGATAAAGGAGGGAGCGGGGCATCTGATAAGGCCGATTCCGGAGGTAATGGGAACTCCGGGGGAGGCAGTCCGGGCAGCGGCGGATCAACTGTCGGAAGTGCTGGAGGAGACAAGGGCTCCAGTGCCGGTGGAAATTCCGGCGGAGGTGGAGGATCAGGAGGGGCAAAAGGCTCAGGCGGCGGAAGTTCCAAAGGAAAGTAATAGGTCAGTAGTAATATTTTAACTATAAAAACCCCCCAAAACCTTAAGGGTTATCGAAGTTTGTAATAGACGGTCGCAGCGTGGCGATTCATAAAAAACGGGGGTGTTTTAATTGAAAAAGCGTATTTTATCTCTTGTAATTTGCATTCTGTTTACTCTAAGTTTAAGCACCGTCGCCCTGGCCAAAAACAACGGTGGTGGCAAAGGCAGCGGTGGTGGCGGTAACAGCAGTTCCTCATCCAGTGATTCAAGCGGTTCCGGGTCCAAGTCGGACAGAGGTTCAAAAGATGTCTCCGCTAACACAGGCGATAGTGTTAATGGCGAAGACGCTACAAACCTAACCGCAACCGAAGAGGATCAGGAGGTTGGTGAAGCGGAAGATGATGCCGAAACCGGTGAGGAGGACGAAGCTGCTGCCCCCGCCGGCAAAGAAATCAAAAAGCAGCTTAAAAAAGAGGCTAAGGACCAGTTAAAAGAGCAGGTTAAGGCAAATATCCAAGAGAGTGTGGAAACCTCAAATACCGGTGAAGTTACCGATCCCGGGCTGGCTGTGAAAGTTAAAGTCAGGGGATATGAACTGAAATGTGACGTTCCTCCGGTGATTAAATCCGGCCGCACATTGATACCTGTCAGGGCAATCATGAACGGCATGGGGGCCGATGTGGCCTGGGACGCCGAGAACCAGACCGTTACCATAACCAAGGACGATACCACAGTGGTTCTGACCCTGGGAAGCAATGTTATGACTGTCAACGGGGTGGAGCAGACCATGGAGGTTCCGGCCCAGTTGATCAGCAACAGGACCTTCGTCCCTATAAGATTCGTGGCCCAGGCATTAAACATGAACGTGGACTGGAATGAGGATAGCGGTACCGTTGACATTGGTGACGGTACGGAGGATGAACAGAACGGCACAGATGATTCTACTGTGGGAGAAGATGACGGCACCACTGATGGAACAACCGACGGCACAACAGATGGCACAACAGATGGAACAAACGATGGTACCACTGACGGCACAACCGATGGAACAACTGACGTGACTGGCAACTAGGGCGTGATTCCACCTCAGTGGATGAAACCAGACACTTTTATATTGGCTTTAACCAAGCAAGCCCCGGATGTAACACCCGGGGCTTGTTCGTTGCCCTTCGCATACGTTAATGCGGGCCGGAGTGGGTTAAAAACAGTTATGTAAAGACTAACATTTTGTAATATTGAGGAAGAGGTAAAATGGCATTTGTTGACGAATTTTTATAAATTAAGGGCATTCCTTAGCGAATTAGTATAAGTAAGGAATTTAAACATCACAGAAGGTGTGTGCCCTTTCACATTCCGCATGGTTTAAACCAAAGGAGTGGATATATTTGTCAGAAACATTGTTGAAATCCGGAAAAGCTGAGGTTATTAATAATAACACTGTTTTTGCCCTGGATATCGGCACCAGGTCAGTTATTGGGGCCGTGCTGAAACAGGAGGGGGACAATCTAAAAGTACTAGCCCAGCATATTACCGAACACGAAAGCAGGGCTGTTTACGACGGCCAAATACATCACATCGGAAGAGTCGCCGATGCGGTGACCAGGGTCAAGTCGGCCCTGGAAAATAAGCTGGGGATTAAGCTCACCGGGGTAGCCATAGCTGCTGCCGGCCGTTCCCTCAGGACTAAAATAGTCAGAGTCGATCAGGATATAGACCCCGGCATGGAGATAGACCACCTGCTCTGCAGGGCGCTGGAGAACGACGGGATTAAAAAGGCCCACAGCGAGCTGAAAAATGAAATAGGGGACGAGGCCGGGGATTTTTATTGCGTCGGCTATTCCGTTGTGAGCTACTACCTTAACGGATATTCAATAGCAAATTTGGAAGGACACCGGGGGAAAACCGTAGCGGTGGATGTTCTGGCCACTTTCCTGCCGGAATCGGTGGTTAACAGCCTATATTCCGTATTAACCAGGGCAGGCCTGCAACCGGTAAGCCTTACGCTGGAGCCCATAGCTGCCGCCGCGGCGGTTATTCCGGACAGCTACAGGCTGTTAAACCTGGCACTGATTGACACCGGAGCCGGAACTTCCGATATTGCCATTACCCGGGATGGGGCTATCGTAGCCTATGGTATGGTGCCCCTGGCGGGGGATGAAATAACCGAGGCTGTGGCGGAGTGTTGTCTGGCGGATTTCAATACCTCAGAGAAAATAAAAAGGCTGCTGATATCAGACAGCGATATTGTTTACACAGATGTGCTCGGGATTGAAACTTCCGTATCCCGGGATAGTATTCTGGAGCAGATAAAACCGGTGCTGGAGGAGATTACCGGCAGGGTGGCCGAGGAGTTAATAAGGCTGAACGGAGGTGTTTCCCCGAAATCCGTTTTTTGCGTAGGGGGCGGCGGCCAGGTTCCCGCATTTACCGATAAAATTGCCGAAAAGCTGGGTCTTGAAAAGCAAAGGGTAAGGATAAGGGGAAGAGACTCGGTTTCCGGACTGCTGGTGGAAAACGATGAAATAAACGGCCCCGACGGAGTGACGGTGGTGGGTATCGCCAGGGTGGCCATGGAAAGGATGGGTCACGACTTCATCACCATCACAGTAAACGGCAGGGAAAACCGGTTGCTATATTCAAGGGAACTCACCGTTTACGATGCCATGGGACTCATTGAATATAGCGCCATGGACTTGGTGGGTAAAAACGGCAGGGATTTGACGGTTATTGTTAACGGGGAAAAAAGAATCGTTTACGGTGGTCTTCGCCGTCCCGCCGAAATAATGGTCAATGGCCGCCGGGCCAGTATCAAGACCGTGCTGAAAAACGGGGACAGCATCGAAATAACCAGGGCTGAGAACGGTGTTGACGCCACGGCCCGGGCCGGGGATTTTTTGGAGGGTCATGGCAGTATATCTATATACTGTGAAGAAAAGGTGGAGACCCTGGAGCCGGAAATAATAATCAACGGGATGCCGGGCAGCCCGGAAACAGAGTTGAAAAACGGTGACGAACTGAGCATCCAATCCATCAAAACCGTGGGACAATTGGCCCGGATGAAAAACATAGATGTTTTTAGCCATGATATTTATGTTAACAACCAGCCTGTTAACTTTGAATACCTGATAAAGGACGGCGACAGGGTGGAATATAAAAAAAAAGACCATATTGAAGTGAAGAGCGGGGGCGGATTTCAGGGGTCCGGTTCCGTTGACGGGATTAGGGTGTCGGTTAATGGAAAGGATATTTTTTTACGGGGAAAGAGCGACTACCTATTTGTCGACATATTTAGCCAAATTGACATCGACTTTGTGGAAATCCGTTCCGGAAGTATGGTTAATCTGACCTTGAACGGGAATAAGGCAGGATACACTGATCCATTGAGTGATGGGGATGTGGTGGAAATATCCTTTAAATAAGGAAAAAGCCGATGGAAATCAGTACGTAGGTAACGAAAAGGATGAGACCTTCCAGGTAATCTGTTTCACTATCCCTGACAATGTTATTTACCACTACTATGGCAAGGATTATACAGGCTATTTCCAGCGGATTGAACAACAGGTTCATGGGGTGGCCGAAGGCGTAGCCTAAAAATACCAGCACCGGCGCCACGAAAAGGGCAATCTGTACCGATGACCCCACGGCTATTTCCAGAGCTATGTTCATTTTATTTTTAAGTGCCATTAAAATGGCTGCGCTGTGTTCCGCAGCATTGCCC
>CBEULQ010000302.1:0-4302 GCA_965543975.1 uncultured Desulfocucumis sp.
CGACCTGGAGGCCATGGGCCTGGCTCTGGTGAGAATACTGACAGTCACCACTGCGGTGGGCATACTGCTGGGGGTATTTATTCAGCCCCGGACCTGGTGCCACATCTGCCCCATGGGAACCCTGGGACACATGCTTTCAACCGGCAAAAAACCTCTGCAGATAAACGACGCCTGTGTAAGCTGCCGCCTCTGCGCCAAAGCCTGCCCCATGCAACTGGAGCCCTATAAATATAAAAACAATAACGTTATGGGCGACAACGACTGCATTAAATGTTCCACCTGCGTGGCCGCCTGCCCTAAAAAGGCTCTCAGCTTCGAGGGCACCTGTAGTGTTGATAATATAGACACCAAAAAAGCCCGTAAAACTGCCTGAAACCACATACAGGCAGATATAAATACAGTAACAAAAGTGCGACAAGAGAGAACCGTCCCCTGTCGCATAGCAGCTTCGAAGGCGCCAGTAGTGTTGATAATATAGAAACCAAAAAAAACGCGTAAAAAGCTGCCGGTAAATACCGGCAGCTTAAAAATGCGACAGGGGAGAACCGTCCCCTGTCGCATTCTGTCATGGGGACGTTTCGGTTGCCACGGAGAAGGATGCCAATATTAATTGTACTCCTTCACAGTATCAACTATGGCCAGCAGGTTCTCCAGGGGTGAGGCCGGAGCCACCGAGCAGCCCGGGGAAATGATGCTGAAACCGTCTTCCAGGGCTTTCTCAACCTCCCGTTTGACATCTTCCGGAGAGCCGGAAAACAACGTCCTGACCGGATCAACTCCGCCTATCAAGGGAATGTTTATTCCCTTCCGGCTGAATTCCTCCCGGGCTCGCTTTACATCAACCACCGGCTCAATACTTATGGCCGTGGGTCCTGTTTCTGCTATATCCACCATAATGGCGTCCAGTTTGCCGCAAATGTGTATTATGGTCGGCACATTAATCTGGGAAAACTGCTTTTTCTCGTAAGGGGCGGCCAGTGATCTGTATATTTTGGGACTAACCAGATCCAGGGAAGTCATCATATCTTCCACGCAAATAACATCGGCCCCCGCCTCCACCAGAGCGTTTGCCAGGGTGGTACCGGCTTTTTCAGCCAATTCAAGGAAGGGAACTACTTTTTCGGGCTTTTTAAAGCTGGTCCTTAACATATCATCTATACCCACCAGGTTTGTGGCCACCGTATAAGGCCCCACTATGCCGCCAATTATTATCACCTTGTCGCCTATGGCCTCTTTTAGCAATCTGACAGCCTGCAATAATTGCGGAATTCTGGCCCGCTCCAGGAAATCATCAGGGAATTGCGGCTCGTCGCCAATTTTATAGGGGTACACTTCTACGCTGGGGACGCCCAGCTTGCCGGCGTCCTTTATTTTGGCCCCCAGGGCTTCCGCTTCATGAGTTTGGCAAAAGGGCACCCGGACAGCGTCCAAACCCAGCATACTATACCCACCCATGGCCAGGGCGGCCATTTTGTCCCCCTGGCCATGGGCTTCCGGCCACGCCGCCCCCAGTTTATCCATCTGATCATATGTGGCATGCTGGCAAACACTAATTACAGGCGGCCGGCCTACAGTCTCCCCTCGCAATGCCGCCAGCACCCTGTCACGACTGTTCATTGCTACTCCCCCTGAATTTAAGGTTATTTTTAGTGAACGCCACCCCCTTTGGGCCAGGTAATGCCCAAGAGAGCTACCGCCCCGGTTGAATTCAATTTGGAGTACAGATACTGCCCAGATCGAAAATTTTTTCGGGGCAGGCCCTGTGACAGCGCCTGCAGGCGGTGCCGTTGCACTTATCCGGTTGAAGAGTTAAAACTGTTTCCCCTTCTCTTAACAAAATACTCAAAGCATTTTCCGGGCAGGTTTCCACGCAGATGCCGCAGCCGGTACAGCCCGGAAAAACTGTGGAATTTTCCAGCCCCACCCGGGATATTATGGTCAAGCCCCGGCTTCCCACATCGTCAATATCCCGTTTAACTTTGCTTACTTCCGGAATCCCCCGCGCCATTTCCACAACCGGAAGCATATATCTTCGGGCAAATTTTTTATAAGTGTCCCAGGACATGCCCTCTCCCCAGTATGCCAGCTCCAGAATATAGGCTTTTTCAAATATTTGGGACGTTCCGAACATACAGTGGTTGGCCCGGAGATTACGGGCCAGTTCCGACAGTTCGGCCATTGTTTCCGGATTCGTTACTATATCCCGGGCAAGGGCAAGGGAAGTATTGCCGATCTGGAATATATGTTTTACTCCGGGGGGAACCATGCCGATTTTTTGCGCTTTTACGGCATCCACGTAAGTCCCTGAAGCTCCGGCCATATACGCCACAGTTATATCAGCCACATCAATGCCGGCCTCCCGGGCCAGGGTAATATAACCGGCCCGTACAGCGCCGATAGCCTTTCCCGCTTCGGTTAAATCAGTTTCATTGAGGGTTACCCCGTCCGAAAGATGCAGTTCGGCATCAGGAGTGTCGATTTCAGGAAGTTTAATCATCCTGGTCTTCAGACCCTCACAAAGGGCGGCCACCACTCCTGTGCCGGTAATCCCCGTCGCCCTGATGGAGCCCTCCACGATCAGCCTTCCGGAGGACATATCCACCACATCCCCGGACTGCTCATTCATCAGTTGATCCAGCACCAGGCAGCGGTATCCTCCCGGCTCGGGGGAGACATCAGTAATGGCGCCCGGGGAGGCCAGCATACCCCGGTGAATATGCTGGCCTTCCATGGCGGGGCCGGCGGCGCACGACCCGGTGATAATCCGGTCCCCAACCTTCAAAGCCATTTCCGCATTGGTTCCGTAATCAGTAACCAGGGCGATATCACCCTTCTCCAGCATGCCGGATTTAATCATCATGGCCAGGGCATCGGCGCCAATTTCGTGTTTTACCGACGGAGGTATATATACCGGAATGTTTCCCGGGATGCCCAGACTCCTGATATCGGCCGCCTTTAAACATTTGCCGTTTCTGTCCGGAGAAGTGATACCCAGTGCCCTCCGCTTGTTCTCACCCGCATAGGCCAGATCCCTAACTTCTATTTCCTCAAATATGGACAATTGTATGGGATTCCCGCAAACAGCCACACAGCCCAACTCTTCCAGTGGCACACCCAGAGAGCCGATAACCTGGTTGACTGTTTGAACGACTATGGTATGCGCTGCATCCAGGCCCATTTCAATGGCAAAGTTTAAATGGTCCATGACATTGGCCCCGGGAAGAGGGTGGCGGGCCGTTATTGATGTAGACAATATATTCCCGCCGGCCAGATCAACGGCCTGGGCCCTGAACCCGCTGGTTCCCAAGTCTATGGCTACGCCTATAGTGCCCATTCCTTATCCTTTCCTTTTAAACCAAACATCCGGCCAGTCTTCGCTCCAGTTCTTCCCTGTCCAGATTTCTTCCTATCACCACAACCCTGCTGGCGGAATAAGAACGGTTGCCTTCAGCCAGGTCGGTTTCCTCTCCGGCATAGTTTACAATCAGCCATTCACCGTTTTTTGTCTCGAAAATGCCCTTGGCCCTGACCACCTGCCCTATATCCCTGCCTTTTAAGCCACGGAAAAACTCCACCAGCCTGTAACGGTCAAAATAACCGCTCAGAACACGGCTGAACTGTACTAGTTCCTTACTTTCGGATTCCTGCCCGCCATTAAAAAAGAAAGGGGTGCCGCCACCTTTTACATCGCAAATATCTTTTTCCTTTTCCGGTGCCTCAAAGTCAGCTTTTTCAAGCTCCTCCTCCACACCTTCGCCGTAACTGGTAAGCAGCACCCGGGCTTCTTTATTGATGGAAGATATTGTGGAACGCAGCGTTTTTGCCTCATGGGAATCTATTTTATCGCATTTGTTCAACACTATTATCCGGGCTGAAGCAAGCTGGGTTTTAATAAATAGGGGATTTGCCCGGTAATCCTCGGAGAAACTGACAGCATCCAATACCGCAACTACATTAATCTGCCGTACATACTCAGCCAGGGTCAGACTTCGCAACACACTCAGCACATTGCCGATGGTGGCTATCCCGGTGGGCTCTATTATCAGCCTCCGGGGTTTATACTCTCTGGCAATAAATAATATCTGCGACTTCATGTCGGCTTTAAGGGTACAGCAAATACAGCCGTTGGCCAGTTCCACCACGTCGGCACCGGAATTCCCCAGCAATTCCCCGTCAATTCCTGTTTCCCCAAACTCATTAACCAGAACGGCAATTATTTCTCTACCCGGGCATTTTAGTAATATGTTTTTGATCAGCGTTGATTTGCCGCAGCCCAGAAAGCCGTTCACAAACACCACCCGC
>CBEULQ010000303.1:0-4297 GCA_965543975.1 uncultured Desulfocucumis sp.
CCAGGGAAGTTCCAAAAATAACCTCCAATATAATCAAATTGCTTGATAATATGCGGGACACCATGTATGCCAATAAGGGAGTAGGATTGGCAGCGCCTCAGATAGGTATTTCCAAAAGAGTAATCGTTGTGGATGTTGGCGAAGGTTTGATAGAACTAATCAATCCGGTTATTTGCGAGGCTGCCGGTGAAGTTATAGATACGGAGGGCTGCCTGAGCATACCTGATTTGGCCGGAGATGTGGCCAGGGCTCAGAAGGTTACCGTCAAGGGACTCAACCGCAACGGCAAGGAGATCGTAATGAATGCCGAAGGTTATCTGTCAAGGGCTTTTCAGCATGAAATTGACCATTTGGACGGGATACTATTCATTGATAAGGCGGTTAATATAAGGCGAATCAAATCTTAATAAGAAATTATTTATTTCTGATACTTTGACTAATGACGCATAAGCATATAACTAGTAAAAAAATGGCAGAATAATTAAGGAGATTTTTCATGCGCATAGTGTTTATGGGGACTCCTGATTTCGCCGTTCCTTCCCTGAAGGCGTTATTTAACGCCGGGCACGAATTGGCAGGGGTTGTAACCCAGCCTGACCGTCCGGGTGGAAGGGGCAAAAAGCTGCGCCCATCACCGGTAAAATTAGCGGCGATGGAATTGGGACTGCCCCTTTGGCAGCCGGAGAGTATTAAGGTCAGCGATTTCATATCAATACTAAAGGAAATTAACCCCGTGGTCCTGGTGGTGGCGGCCTTTGGGCAGATACTGCCCGGTGAAATATTGAAACTTCCCCGCTGGGGTTGCGTCAATGTTCATGCTTCCCTACTGCCCCGCTACAGGGGGGCAGCCCCCATTCACCGGGCGGTTATCAATGGGGAAACCATTACCGGAGTTACTACCATGATGATGGACCAGGGCCTGGACACGGGCGACATGCTGTTAAAAGCTTCTGTTCCCATTGCACCCGGGGATACGGTGGGAATGGTACATGACCGTCTGGCACAAATCGGCGCCGATCTTTTGCTGGAAACCCTGGAAAAACTGGCCCTGGGTCTGCTATCCCCGGTACCCCAGGATAACAGCCAGGCCAGTTATGCTCCAATGCTCACCCAATCCGATGAAATCATTTGCTGGACAGATTCTGCCTGGTCCATATACAACCAGATAAGGGGTATGGACCCCTGGCCGGGGGCCAGGACCACTCTGGGAGGCAAGGTTCTAAAAATATGGCGGGCGGCTCAGCCCGCAGGAGGTTCCGCCGGTAACCGCCAATTGGCGGAGCATGATGGTAAAGAGACTCCTGGAACGGTAATTGAAGCGGGACCGGAAGGTTGCCTTATGGTTGCCACCGGAACCGGTTCCCTGTTGATAAAGGAGCTTCAGATTCAGGGGGGAAAACGCCTGCCGGTTGAAGACTTTCTAAGGGGTAATAGTATACCTGTGGGAACCCGTCTGGGTGACAGTACCAAAACCATTACCACCGATCCGAAGGGGAGTGTCCGGCAATGAAAACAGTGCTGGACAGCATCCAGCCCCATGTCCGAAAACGAATTTTCATGGGATTTTTAGCTTTAAGTCTTTTGGTTCTAGGAGCAACGACCTTTGGTATATGGTATCTTGTATTTAATCCGGGGCGTACTCTTTTGCACCAGATTATACTGATCCTATTGGTGGGTACACTGGCTGTTACCGTGTTACTGGCAGGTTTGGGGAGCCTTGGCATACTGCTGTCTTTGCTTTATGCGAAAAAAATTATGTTTTTCAACGGACCCATGCGGGTGGCTGTAAATATGCTTTTTCCTCTGGTAATGGCGCTGGCTAAGCTTTTTCAGGTTGAAATAGACAAAGTGAAAAATTCATATATCGAAGTTAATAACCAGTTGGTCCGGTCGCTGCGTATGAAGCTTAAACCGGAGCAGATACTGCTGCTGGCGCCGCACTGCCTGCAAAACACCGACTGTCCCCATAAAATAACCGTGGATATAAACAACTGCCGCCGCTGTGGCAGATGCAGCATAAGCGACCTTCTGGGTTTAAAAGACCATTATGGAATAAACATGGGAATAGCAACCGGAGGCACACTGGCCAGAAAATATGTTAAGGAGTACCGGCCAAGGGCCATAGTGGCCATAGCCTGCGAGCGGGATCTTACCAGCGGAATTCAGGATTCCAATCCCGTACCTGTGTTGGGGATTACCAACCTCAGGCCTAACGGGCCGTGTTATAATACCAGTATACATATTCCCCGGGTGGTGGAGGCCATCAACCTTTTTCTCCCGGAGACGGAAGGCGGAATCTATATTGCCCAAGCCGAGTGCAAGGGATCTGGCATTGATGGTCTTAAAAGAAGTGGATGAAGAAGGTGCCTACTCCAATATCGCCCTCAACCATGTTCTGGAGGCGTACCGTCCCGGTAAGCTGGATAGGTCTTTTGCCACCGAGCTTGTGTACGGCACCTTGCGTTCTTTGAATACCATTGACTGGATACTGGGCCATTTTATCAAACAGACCCTGGAAAAGCAGACCGCCTGGGTGAGAAACATACTGCGCCTGGGTGCGTACCAGATAATAAACATGGACAGGGTTCCGGATTCAGCCGCTGTAAACGAGGCGGCCAATCAGGCCAGGCGCTACTCCCATGCCGGGGCTGTTAAATTTGTAAATGGTGTTCTGCGAAATGTTATTAGGGGTTATAGAAATATAGAATATCCTAGTCTGGAAAGTAATCCCGTGGGGCATATATCCCTGCGCTACTCCCATCCGGCATGGCTGGTGAAAAGATGGATTAAGGAGTTCGGTCCTGAGGAGACCATAGCTCTTTGCCTGGCAAACAACTCCCCCGCGCCAAACACAGTGCGGACCAACACACTGAAAATAACCAGGGAGCAATTGGCGGACCGCCTGACCAGCGAGGGGGTGACATCCCGGTTAACCTCCTTTGCCCCTGAAGGGCTCTACATAGAGGGGTTTGTATCATTGCACCGTTTTGGGCCCTTTGAAGAAGGGCTTTTTCAGGTTCAGGACGAAAGCTCCATGCTTGTGGGACACGCGGTTTCTCCCAGGCCGAGTTCGATTGTGCTGGATGCCGCCAGCGCGCCGGGAGGCAAGGCTACCCACATGGCCCAGTTGATGGGTGACAGTGGTACGGTAATAGCGGCGGATGTACACCCGCATAAAATAAAACTCATTGAAGATAACTGCCGTCGTTTGGGTATAGATAGCGTACAGGCCATTCTGGCGGATGCCAGGGATTTTCCCGGTGAGATGTCGGCCAGGGCGGATTACGTGCTGGTGGACGCGCCTTGTTCCGGGTTGGGGGTGTTAAGGAGGAGGCCCGACTCCCGCTGGCGTAAAAATCTCAAACAGACACCGGAAATTTTGGAATTGCAGCGCAAAATACTGCAAAGTGCCGCCAAATGTCTTAAATCCGGTGGAGTGCTGGTATACAGCACTTGCACATTGGCGGGGGAAGAGAACAGGGAGCAGGTGGAGACATTTATTAAAAACAATCCGGAATTTGTTGCAGATGACCTGAGGCCTTTTTTATCGAAGACCCTGGACATAGAGAATACCATGAAGGACGGATATCTTCAAATGCTTCCCCATAAACACGGCACCGACGGATTCTTTATAGCCAGGATGATAAAAAAGGGATTAATGTAAAGGGGTAGAAGTTAATGTTAGATAATGTTGAATCATATGAAAGATAATTTGAAGGACTATACCCTGTCCGAACTGGAAAAGATTTTCCGGGATATGGGAGAGCCGGCCTATAAAGCCCGGCAGGTGGCGGTTTGGGTATTTCAAAGGGCAGCAGACTCCTTTGACCAGATGACGGATGTTTCCCTATCCCTGCGCGGCATGCTGGCAGAAAGGTTTCAAACTGGTATTCTGCCTGTGGTAAAAAAACAGTCCTCCCGGAGGGGTGACACCGTAAAGTACCTGCTGGGACTGCCGGACGGAGAGGCTGTGGAAACGGTATTAATGCGCTATTCCTACGGACGCTCGGTATGCCTTTCCACACAGGTTGGCTGCCGGATGGGCTGCAGGCTATGTGCCTCCACCGTAGGAGGCATGGTTCGCAACCTCAGCCCGGGGGAGATTTACGACCAGGTGCTGGCTGTTCAGAGAGATACCGGGGAAAGGGTTTCTCATATTGTTTTGATGGGAACAGGGGAGCCGCTGGATAACCTGGACAATACCCTTAAATTCATTGAATGTGTTACCGCACCATACGGCCTCAACATAAGCATGAGACATATCACTTTGTCCACCTGCGGGGTTGTTCCGGGCATA
>CBEULQ010000304.1:0-4291 GCA_965543975.1 uncultured Desulfocucumis sp.
TGAACTTATGAACCATCATCAGTTAAAGCATAAACTTATGCATGAGTTGGCGCATTATAAAAGAGGGGACGTTTTGTTAAATTATCTAATCACTGCTGTAAACATCTTTTATTGGTTCAACCCTTTTATATGCTATGCATTCACTCAGATGAACCGTGACAGGGAAATAGCATGCGATACTTATGTGCTCGAATCCCTTGAACAGGATGAAGCTATTTCTTATGCCATGACATTAATAAGAATGACCAGGTATTTGTCACAAAGTAGGCCTAAAATTAATTTTGTATGCTTTTATAAAAGTGAAAGGCAGATCGAAAGGAGGATTGAAAGAATAAAAATATTTAGAAAAGGTTCGTATAAAATTTCAGCAGTGGCATTGGTATGCTGTATTATGTTTGGAGCAATGACACTAACTAATCCAACCTCATTCAAAAAAATAGCTTTTGCGCAAATAGAAGGAAAAGCTGAATTTTCAAATGCATCAATAGAAAATGATGGAAGTTTACTGTTAATGGCCCATAAATTATCGGAAAATTTGAACAGTTGGTTGTGCAACGAGGTGCTTCCTGTGTACGATAGCTTATATTGCATAACGCGCCAAGAGGAGATTAAGAAATATCTTGAAAAATGATTATAAATATTGGAGGCATTTATTGTGGACAGAGAGACCAGGGCAAAAATCGATAATTTTACCTCGTCTTATGAATACAGAATAGGAGTTTTATTCTCCCTGATCGCTCTTGTCTTTTTCCTGGCTGCTTCCGTTTTTACAATATATTTTTTTACCAGGGAAGCTTATGACCCAACGAAAGGTGACAAACCACTCATTACCTACCAGGTTGAATATCACGGGCAGCAGTACACCCAGGTAGCGGCATGGGTCGATAAGGACGGCAACGCACGCTATGTAAAAAGACCGCCACGGTTTGCAGGAATTGACCTTATTATCCCGGTGCTTGCACTCTTAGGTCTGGGGATAGCAAAGGGTTCTTGTGATTTATGCGATATGCTTTTTAACAGGTAAAAAGCGATTGATATCGGAGAGTATTTATGGTGTCAGAGTTGGGAAGGTTTGAGTGACCCGCGATTACCGCCCCGGGGAGCGCGGACGTGGTAACCAACGTAATCTTTGCGGGAAGGAGTGATGGCTCAAAAATTATATATCAGTTTTTAGCGAAGGTGTTAAATTAGCTTTTTAATCAGATTTGGACAGGTAAGTTTTATCTCGCTAACAGCCTGTAAGAACCCCTCCTTGAGGGTGGGGATCAACAGGCTGCATAGCTCGAACCAAGTTCGCTCAGGGTTCGGTAGGGGAATAA
Organism: uncultured Desulfocucumis sp.; assembly: GCA_965543975.1. GTDB lineage: Bacteria > Bacillota > Desulfotomaculia > Desulfotomaculales > Desulfocucumaceae > Desulfocucumis. The sequence goes on from CBEULQ010000304.1 coordinate 1,320, forward strand.
CCCCTTCCGAACCCAAGGCTCACTTATATGTACACCTCAGTGTTTCGTTTGTAGGAAGAATTGTTTTGGTCGTAACTAATCGTTAGTTAACGGTCCAATAAAATGGAGGTGTGTAAATTGTCCACCAACCAACCCAGTTTAACCACTGCCTGGTTGAAGGTTTTTGCCGGTACGGGCGTTAACCTGTGCCTGGGCGTCCTCTACACCTGGAGCGTATTTGCGGCGGCCTTGAGATCTCAGCTCGGCTGGACCGCCACACAGTCCCAGTATCCTTATACTCTGGCTTGTCTGGTATTTGCGGCCTGCATGATCCCCGGCGGCCGCCTGGTCGACAGGATCGGCCCGCGCTGGGTGGTTACGGCAGGGGCGCTCTTTGTTGGCGCCGGTATGTTCCTTAGTGGCGTGACATCAAATCTAGTAGGCATTACCGTCGGTTTCGGCCTTTTGGTAGGCGTAGCCCTGGGGTTTGGTTACGCCGCTCCCACCCCGGCTGCGGTTAAGTGGTTCCAGCCTCACAAGAAGGGCATGATCACCGGTCTGGTAGTCGCCGGTTTCGGCGGCGCTTCCATCTACACCGCGCCCCTGACCAACTACCTGTTGAAGAACTATGGCATCCAGGGTACCTTCTACATCGAGGGACTGCTCTTCTTCGCGGTTATGATCGTCCTGGGTCAATACCTTTCGCTACCACCTGCGGGCTACGTTCCTTATGGCGGCCCCCCGCCGCAAACCGGCGCAGGCTCCACTATGGGATCCAAAAGAGACTTTACACCCGCTGAAATAGTAAAAACCCCGCAATTCTATTTGCTCTGGCTGATGTTCTTTTTTGGTTCCTCGGCCGGTCTGATGATCATCGGCCACCTGGCCACCATTTCCAAAGTGCAGGTCGGTACCAGTTGGGGTTACATCTTTGTGGCCATTCTGGCCCTGGCCAACGCAGGCGGCCGGCTCCTCTACGGAATGCTTTCCGATAAGATCGGGCGGACCTCCACAATGTTCATAGCCTTTGCCCTGCAAGCGGTGAACATGTTCCTGTTTATCAACTACACCAGCGTTACCACCCTGCTTATCGGTGCAATACTCACCGGCGCGAACTACGGTGCCTGCCTGTCGATCTTCCCTTCCGCTACCTTCGACTACTACGGAATAAAGAATGGTGGTTTAAATTACAGCTTCGTATTTACCGCCTGGGGCCTCGCCGCCACGCTCGGTCCTCTAATTGCCGGCCGTGCCTTTGACCTCACCAAAAGCTACCACTCCGCATACATCATTTCCGGCATCCTTCTGGTTGTGGCGGCGTTCCTATCCTTTTTAACAAAGTCGCCCAAAACAGTGCCGCTTGCCTCGGATACCAAGGCAACGGTTAATCCGGGCTAAAAAATTCTATAAGCAGCTTAACAAGCCGCCGGATGAGCATCCGGCGGCTTTAACACCCTGAATCTGCTCTTTTATCTCGCTAACAGCCTGTAAGACCCCGTCCTCGAAGGTCGGGGATAAAGTCTCCAGCCTTATAATCTTATAAGCATGATGAGGCTTGTATAATTCAAAGAAGGCTGTTTTGCCTTGAGGCTTTTATTAATTCATATACATCTATTGGCTCGTTTGTATGCTCGTTGAAAAGTTGACCGGGGATTACGTGGTCTATAAATAATATTCCATCCAGGTGATCTATTTCATGTTGTAGGCATCTGGCCAGGAAATCCTTACCCTCGATTATAAATTCCATACCTGCCCTGTTAGTAGCTTTCACTTTTACATATTTGGCTCTTTTAACTCTGCCCCATATATCCGGCATGGATAAACAACCCTCGGGACCAATCTGTTCTCCAGACCTTTCTAGTATTTCCGGATTAATTAATTCAATAGTGCTGTCACCATTTTCTATAACGATAATTCTCCTCACAATTCCTACCTGTGGGGCTGCTAATGCTGCGCCATTTTTCGCTGTGGCAAGTGTCTCTGCCATATCATCCAGTAATTGCAGAGTATTAGATGTTATTTCAAGGATAGGTTTGCACACTTTTCTTAAAGCAGGGTCCCCTAGTTTTCCGATCATTCTTTCAGCCAATCTTCTTCACCTCTGCTTGTCATATAATACTTATTGATGGTTCTATTAATAAGTTTTACCTTGGCATCCAGATTATGATTACTGCACCTGTTAATGCAATCAATGCACCAGCCCAATCATAACGGTCGGGCTTTTTTTTATCTATTCCCCATCCCCATAACAGGGATAAAATAATAAAAATACCACCATAAGCCGCGTAAACCCTTCCGAAATTAGGATAATCCTGAAGCGTGGGAATAACCCCGTAGATGACCAGGACAATACCTCCAACCACACCAAAAACAAAATGCTTCCTTTCACGAAGCCATAACCAAATTAAATATCCTCCGCCTATTTCTGCCAAGCCTGCTAAAATAAAAAGAATTGCTGACTTTATTATCATTTTTGTTCAACTTCTTTCTCTTCCCGGGGAAACCATAGAATGACTGCTGTTCCAATTAACGAAACAATTGTTCCGAGCCAATCATAAAAATCCGGGGTAATATTATCTATCCACCAACCCCATAATATCGACATGACAATAAAAACTCCTCCGTAAGCCGCGTATACACGTCCAAAACTTGGAAATTGCTGAAAAGTAGGGATTATTCCATAAAAAATTAATACAATTCCTCCCAATAAGCCCCACATTATACCAGCGTCATATCGAAGCCAGATCCATATAAAATATCCCCCGGCTATTTCCGCTAATCCTGCCAGAATGAAAAGTACCACTGACCGGAAAACCATTTTCTGCCTCCCATCGGGTATAAAGTCAACAAATATTGTATCATTGAATGATGCGAATTCAAACCCGCTCTAATAAGACTTTGGCAAAAACAAGTAAAACATTGACTCATAAAATAGAATGATGTACTATGAATATGAACGTATGTCAACTATGACCTTGACGGTTTCATAAAAC